>JAYVRH010000786.1:0-2922 GCA_043776495.1 Cyclobacteriaceae bacterium | reverse complement strand
TTGTCAAGGCCGCACTTATCACGTCTGTGGTTTTTTGAACCGTGTCAATGCGAAGTGATTCATCATATTCAATCACATCCAGATCGGGGGAACTAAAGCCGAGTACTGATTTTGTGTCCTTCACGAGGATGAAGGGAAGCCCAAGCGCGTGGCGGATGGCCAACCCATACATTGCATTGCCGTTGTTAGCGCTGAGGTCGAAGATCGCAACCTCGCTGTCAATAATGTCCCTCACGATTTCAAATGGGTCGATGCGAACATCGGTGTCTGGTTGCGAAGAAAAATAACCAGCTTTGCGGCAAGCGGGAGCTATCAGATACTCATATACCCTGCCCACGTGGCCCTGGGGGAAACCAGCTGCGTCTCCGGGAGGCATTATTATAAAACATTTGTTTTCCATTTGCTTAGTGTTAAAGTTTCCTAGTGTGAACTGTCGACTCTCAATTTAATAAAAGTGAAGGTATTTTGTAAATCTGCACCCTTTATATCCCGCGTTTGTCATCTTCCTGTCCGATATGGAATTTGTTCTTTTTAAGATAGTCTTAAAACCCGAAAGTATCCGCCATCGGTCAGCCTAGAGGACCTTGATGATACCTGAGTTCTTTTTCTCTCTCCACTTCTTCTTTTTCCCGTTTGATGCGAACTTTCGCAATCGGCCCTACCATGATGGGAACTGACTCCACCTCCACATTGGCCAGCTCAAGCCCATACATTGCCTCGGTGGCCAGGCTGTGCCTTTTGATAAACCCATAGCCTTGCATAATAAGGTTATCGAACGAAGATACTTCACTGTCCACGGATGCAAGTGAATGCAAGATGATGAATTTGAAGTCAGCTGGCATGCTGTGCTTCTGCAATGAAGTGTAATGGCTGATCAGGTCAATTTCACCGGCTTCCGCCATGTCCTGAAGGATTTTTGCAAATAGAAGATTGACACGATGGTCTGCTTTAAACCCTAATTTGATCCTCACAAAAAAACATTTCCTCGGCACGATGGTATCCACAGAATATTTAGAGCTGTAAGGACTGTCTACGGTCTCAACATGGATGAACCAATAAACGTCAGCACGCTTCGGGCGTTTTTTGAAAATTGAATAGATGATGTTGGAATCTATGTGGCGCTTGCTGTCTGCTACTGCCATGAAAACGAGGTTCGTCGCTTCTTTAGGGATTGATGTGTCCGCCTGCAGATCCTTTATGAGTGGGATATATTGTTTTAAGTTTACAAACTCCGTATGTCGGTCGCGCAAATGCCGGGCCTTGAGCAGAATGAACATTTGTACAAAGAAGAAAAGGGCGATAGAGTAAGTAAACCATCCGCCCTGTTCAAACTTGCCAAAGTTGGAAACAAGGAATAAGATTTCCAACGTAAAGAAAATAATCCCAATGGCACTGGATATGATGGGCGATTGCTTGACTGAGCTGTAGTAAAAGATAAGCAGCGTGGTGGTCATCAACATATTCAGGATGATTGCAAGCCCATAAGCACCTTCCATGGCTGTGGATTTTTGGAACAAGAGTACCACACCAATGCACCCCAGCAGTAGAATCCAATTGATGGCGGGCAAATATATTTGACCTTTTACCTTGCTTGGGTAGCGGACCTTTGTGCTGGGCCATAGTTTCAGTTTCATGGCTTCGTTTACCAAAGTGAATGTACCTGAGATAAGTGCCTGGCTTGCAATGATGGCCGCCATGGTGGCAATAATAATTCCAAAGAGAAGAAAGTTTTCAGGGATGATGGAATAGAATGGAATGCTTTCACCCAGGTAAGATCCTTCTTTTGACAGCAGCCAGGCAGATTGCCCGAAATAATTCAACAAGAGAGAAATTTTTACAAAACCCCAACCTACTCTGATATTACTTTTACCACAATGCCCAAGGTCAGAATACAATGCCTCTGCTCCCGTGGTACAAAGAAAAACAGCCCCCAGAATCCAAAACCCACCGGGATATTTCGTTAGGAGACCCCAGGCATAAATTGGATTGATGGCTTCAAGCACAATGGGATATTTAATAAGTTGAAGGGTACCAAAGATTGCAATGGCAAAGAACCATATTAACATAATGGGGCCAAAAGCAATGCCAATGACCTTGGTGCCAAACTGCTGAAAGAAGAAAAGCAGGATGAGGATGCCAATGACAATTGGAACAGTGGGTATCCATGGATAG
This sequence comes from Cyclobacteriaceae bacterium, assembly GCA_043776495.1. Taxonomy (GTDB): domain Bacteria; phylum Bacteroidota; class Bacteroidia; order Cytophagales; family Cyclobacteriaceae; genus ELB16-189. The sequence continues at coordinate 750 of JAYVRH010000786.1, read as the reverse complement.
GTAATGTTAAGACCTTCCACAGCCGAGGATATACTAATTGCCGGTGTTATGAATCCGTCGGCCAACAAAGTGCAGCAACCAATGATGGCCGGATAAATCACCCAATGCGCTTTGTACTTTCTTATCAATGCATACAGGGCAAAGATTCCTCCTTCACCTTTATTATCAGCATTGAGCGCAAGGTAGATATACTTGAAAGAGGTGATCAGTGTAAGTGTCCAAAATACACATGACATGCCTCCCAGGACCAGTTCCTGAGAGATGATCCGTTCACCAATAATGGCTTTGAACACATAGAGTGGTGAGGTTCCAATATCTCCATAAATGATTCCAAGGCAGACTAAGACTCCGGCCGCGCTGAGTTGATATTTATTAAGATCCTTCGAGCTATCCATTTATCAAAAGCTTTAAGACTGACTCAGTTAATCGTCAACTCACTGCGCATAGTTGATTTCTTTTTGACGCTCGATCTCTTCTTTTTCACGCTTGATGCGAACTTTTGCAATGGGTCCTACCATGATGGGGACCGTCTCCACTTCTACGTTGGCCAGTTCAAGCCCATACATCTCTTCCGTCGAGAGACTGTGGCGTTTGATAAACCGGTACCCCTGAATAATTAAGTTGTCAAAAGAAGATATTTCGCTGTCCACGGAGGCAAGTGAGTGCAGCATAATAAACTTGAAGTCAGATGGCATGCTGTGCTTTTGGAGGGACTCATAATGGCTGATGAGGTCAATCTCCCCGGTCTCC
>JAYVRH010000785.1:0-2924 GCA_043776495.1 Cyclobacteriaceae bacterium | reverse complement strand
GTGTAGACACGAAAGAACTCGAGCCGGTTGGGAATGATTTTAAAGAAAGGCTGGCAGGGATCCAACATATTCCGAACATGCTTTCCTCCATGATGTATGAGCGGCTGAACGACTTGTATATGAAGAAAGTAATTTCAGGCGACCATTTGTTCCTGGTAGACAAAGAAATGAAAGAGTTTGCCGATGTGATGGGTGCCTGTGAGAGGATCAAAAACACACCTATTCCTTATTCCTATTCGATGTATATCAAAAAGTTCATTTTCATTTATATTATCACTTTGCCCTTTGGTTTTGTTACGCAGACTGAATACCTCACCATCCCGATCGTTGTGTTGGTTTCCTATGTGATGTTCAGTGTTGAATTGATAGCTGAGGAAATTGAAGACCCATTTGGAACAGATGTGAACGATCTTCCGACTGATGAGCTAAGTGTTAAAATAAGGGATAACGTAAGGGAAATCTTGCTTAATCAATCAAACACAAGGGTATAAATGGCATAAAGTATTATTAAGAGAATCATCACCGCATACATCATGAGATCAACGCGCACGTAAGCCTTGTATTCCTCATAAAGTTCTTTCAGTTTTCGGAACATAACTTTTTTCTGCCTTTTTTGTTCTAATGTAACTATTTATTGCCTTTTGGCGTTTTGCATCACGTCTAATGACTTTTTTTGCCACTATGAAGAGATCAATTTGGGGTTTAGCGTTACTTTTTTTCTTCCATTCAAGTCCAGCACAGGAAAAATTCACCATTAATGGATATATAAAAGATGACTCCAACGGGGAAGCACTTATTGGTGCAACCGTTTACATTAAAGAAATTAAAGGCGGTGCATCCACCAATGAGTATGGCTTTTATTCCATCACACTTCCGTCAGCTACTTATTCAATTGACTACAGTTACATTGGATTTGCGTTGATTTCTAAAACGATTGCACTCGACAAGAATATGCAGGTCAGCATTGAGCTAAAGACAGAGAGTGAGCAGTTGGAAGAGGTAGTGGTTCAGGCAGGAATTGAGCAGGCCAACGTTCAAAACCTGGAGATGAGTACAAACAAACTCGAAATGAAAACCATCCTGAAGATCCCCACGTTGTTCGGAGAAGCGGATGTCATCAGGAGTTTGTTGCTTCTGCCTGGTGTGAGTACCGTGGGGGAAGGGGCCTCCGGCTTTAATGTGCGTGGTGGCAGTGTTGGGCAAAATTTGATATTACTGGACGAAGCACCGGTTTATAACTCCTCGCACCTATTCGGCTTTTTCTCTGTCTTCAATCCAGACGCTGTGAAAGATACCAAGCTTTTTAAAGGGGCAATTCCTGCAAAATATGGCGGTAGGCTCGCTTCCATACTTGATGTACGAATGAAGGAAGGGAATAGCAAGAAATTTGAAGTGACCGGAGGCATTGGCTCCGTATTTAGTCGCCTGGCGGTGGAGGGTCCCCTGATCAAAGACAAAGCGTCTTTCATTGTTGCACTGCGAAGATCTTATATTGATGTATTGGCAAGGCCATTTGTACCCTTCTTAAAAGACGGGGGAGCACTCAACTTTTATGACCTTACAATGAAGACTAATTATAACATTGACAGGAAAAATAGGGTATACCTGTCTGCGTATTTTGGTCGGGATAACTTCAAATTCGATAAGACCCAGGGTTTTAATTGGGGCAATGCAACATCATCATTGAGGTGGAACCACCTTTTTAATGAGCGCTTATTCTCCAATCTTACCCTTGTATACAGTAAGTATGACTATGCGCTTCAGTTTGGTAAGGATGAGAATAACCAGTTCAGTTGGAACTCAACCATTTCCAATTTTATTTTTAAACCTCAGTTTACTTACTTTATCAATAGCAACAATGAGTTAAGCTTTGGTGGTGACGCTACGTATTACACTTTTGAACCCGCCAATGCAGTAGGCGTCACCAACGGCAAGGCGGTCGATATCAGCATTGAGAAAAAGTACAACCTGGAAACAGCCCTGTACATTGGGAATAGTCAGAAGTTGAGCAAGGCATTTTCAATCGACTACGGATTGCGTTTTTCATATTTCCAGTATCTGGGTCCAGGTACTGCCTATTACTACAACGACACAATTCCTGGTGTTCGAAAGTCCGTGATCGGGAGCAAGAAATACAATAGTGGAGAGACAATTGCCACGTATAATAATTTTGAACCTCGTTTTTCATTTAAGGTTCAACCGGGTGAGAGCAGTGCAGTAAAAGGGAGCTACAATAGAATGGCGCAGTACCTCCATTTGATTTCCAACACCACTGCATCCAATCCCCTGGATGTATGGAACCCAAGTTCAAATAATATTAAGCCTCAACTCGCCGATCAGTTTACACTCGGATATTTCAAGGACCTCGGTGAAAGCAGGCAATATGAAATTTCGGTGGAAGGATACCTGAGGTACACCCAAAATCAAATTGACTATATCGACGGGGCCGACCTGCTGATTAATAGATATCTGGAAGGAGATCTGCTGAGTGGGCAAGGTAGGGCCTACGGTATTGAAACATATTTCCAAAAGAAAACAGGTAGACTAACCGGGTGGGCGAGCTATACATTGGGAAAGTCAGAACTAAAAGTGAATGGAATCAATCGCGGGGAGTGGTATGATACCCGTTACAACCAGACCCACAATCTGAAGTTAGCCGCTTTCTATGACATCAACCCACGTTGGTCAGCATCAGCAAATTTTGTTTACCTCTCCGGAACGCCAACTACTTTCCCAACCTCCAGGTATGTAGCGCAAGGAATATTGATTCCATATAATGCAAATGATACGAGAAACAACACTGTCCTTCCCAGCTATCATCGTTTGGATGTTTCTTTTACGCTGCAGGGTAAGAAAACGAAGAGAGGCAAGGATCGAAAGAACACAGACAGTTGGGTATTTTCGATCTACAATGTGTATGGCCG
>JAYVRH010000784.1:0-9862 GCA_043776495.1 Cyclobacteriaceae bacterium | reverse complement strand
CCACTGGCAATTTCATCAAACTCCTGTTCAATGTTGGCCGTGAAAGAATAGTCAGTGATATCAGGGAAGTGTTCCACCAGGAAGTCGTTCACCACCATGGCAATGTTCGTAGGAAATAGTTTATTCTTCTCTGCTCCTGTAATTTCTGATTCAAGTGTATTATTGACTTCGTTGTTGGACAAAGTGTACACTTTGTACTTCCGTACTTTGCCTTCCCGTGCTTCTTTCACCACATACCCACGTTTTTGAATCGTTGAAATCGTTGGAGCATAGGTTGAAGGCCTTCCAATGCCAAGCTCCTCCAATTTTTTTACCAGCGTAGGCTCAGTATAACGCGCCGCGTGTCTTGAGAATGTTTGAGTTGCATTCATCTCATTCAATTTCAGGTCCTGCCCTACTGTCAACGGTGGCAACACTTTGCTACCCTCTTCCTGATCATCGCTCTCTTCATCGTCCTTAGACTCCATGTATACTTTCAGGAATCCTTCGAACTTGATTACCTCCCCGGAGGCGACGAGCGTTCTTGGGTTAGTAGAAATTTTTATCGTGGCCGTCGTTCTTTCAAGCTCTGCATCCGCCATCTGCGAGGCAATCGCCCGCTTCCAGATCAGATCATAAAGCCGCTGACCATTGCGGTCGATGCCCGCCTCCAGCAATGAAAAATCGGTAGGACGAATGGCCTCGTGAGCCTCTTGGGCGCCTGAAGATTTCGTCTTATATTTTCTGGTCTGAATAAACTCTTTTCCATAGGCACTTTCAATTTGACGGGTGGCACCCTGAACGGCTTCATCTGAAAGATTCACCGAGTCAGTTCGCATATATGAAATCTTACCTCCCTCATAGAGCTTTTGCGCCACCACCATAGTTTGTAATACAGAAAAACCAAGCTTGCGACCTGCCTCCTGCTGCAAAGTGGACGTGGTAAACGGTGGTGCAGGAGATTTTTTAGCGGGCTTCTTTTGCAAATCCCCGATGCTAAATGTGGCTCCTTTGCATGACTCCAAAAAGTCCAGAGCGTCTTTCTCCGAATCGAATTTTTCTCCTAACTCAGCAATGAGTTTCTTTCCGTTGCCAAGATCAAAAGTTGCCACTACCCTAAATGACGACTTTGCTTCAAATCGTTCAATCTCCCGCTCTCGCTCCACCACCAACCGAACGGCAACGGATTGAACTCTACCCGCTGATAATCCGGTGGCAATCTTCTTCCAAAGAATGGGAGACAACTCAAAACCCACCAGTCGGTCAAGCACGCGTCTTGCTTGTTGTGCGTTGACAAGGTCAATGTCAATACCGCGAGGGTTTTCGATCGCATTGAGAATGGCCTTTTTTGTAATCTCCGTAAAGACAATTCTCCTTGTATTCTTATCATTCAAATTAAGAACCTCTTTCAAATGCCATGAGATTGCCTCTCCTTCCCGGTCCTCATCACTTGCCAGGTAAACCATCTCGGCATCCTCTGCCAACCTCTTCAGGTTTGCAATCACATCCTTCTTTTCTACGCTGACTTCATACGTCGGTTCGAAGTTATTTTCGATGTCGATCGCTCCATTTCCTTTGCGCAAATCACGTATGTGACCCATGCTGGACGCCACTTTATAATCCTTTCCAAGGTAACCCTCAATGGTCTTGGCTTTCGCGGGAGATTCAACAATCACAAGGTTCTTTGCCATGCAGAAAATTTAGTTCCGAAGGCCGCAAATATCAGAATTTTTTAAAAAATCAATTTCAGATGATAATATTTGCACATGATTTTGATCGTTCTTGTTCTTAATTCTACAACCAAATGACCAAGAAACTCTTTGTGTTACGCCACGCGCAAAGCGCTGGTAAACAGAGCAGACAGCCTGATTATGACCGTGATCTCACGGTGGAAGGGGAAGCGAAAGCAAAGGCTCTCGGACAAAAAATAAAAAAAGAGAATTATGACATCGACTTGATCCTTTCGAGTGCTGCAACCCGTACTCGACATACCGTCGCGTCTGTAAACGAAATACTTCAATTAACATCGGAAAAAATTCACTATAAAAAAGAATTATACGATGCCATGTTGCAGGATTGGATTGCCGAGATTCACAAATTGCCTGCCGATTTAAGAACCGTGATGTTGGTGGGGCATAATCCAGGCTTGTCCATGCTAGCAACTAACTTCCATAATACGATTGTAGACCTTGAACCATGCGAACTTATCGCATTTGAATTCGATGTGAATTCATGGGAAGAAATAGAAAATAAAGGAAAGGAAATTTTAAATATCAAATGACAGCAGAGGAACAAGTCGACCAATTTGATGTTAATGGTCCAGGTATACCAGGTCAACTTTTTGGGTTACCCTTCACACCAGAAACGGCACAACTCGTCATCATACCGGTGCCCTGGGAAGCTACTGTTTCCTACAGGACGGGTACGGCGCTAGCACCTGCTGCCATCCTAAAGGCTTCACAGCAAATTGATTTTTTTGTTAAGGAGATTCCAGATGCGTGGAAGATGGGGATCGCCATGTTGCCACTCCCATACGAAATAGAGAAAGAGAGCGACCGACTCAGGATGTTGGTAGATCAATTTCACACCAATTCAAATGCAAACTCTGAGCTTAATAGTGTCATTTCAATGAAAGTAAATGAGGCGGGTGAAAATTTGAATATCTATGTCAAAAAGACGGCGCAGAAACATTTAAATGATGGAAAACTGGTCGGTCTGTTGGGAGGTGATCACAGCACTCCGCTTGGATTCATCCGGGCGTTAAGCGAAAAGCATGAGCGCTTTGGTATCCTGCAGTTGGATGCCCATGCTGATTTAAGAAAAGCATATGAGGGCTTCACCTACTCCCACGGTTCTGTGATGTACAATTCAATGAAAATTCCTGCCGTCACACGATTGATACAAGTTGGCGTCAGGGATATATGTGAAGAAGAAGTGCAGCTAATTAAGCGGGGAATGGGAAGGGTGAAAACATTTTTCGATGATGATCTGAAAGCACAACTGAGCAACGGGAAATCATGGGGAACTATTTGTGAAGAGATCATCAAAGAGCTCCCAGAAAAAGTCTATATCAGTTTTGATATCGATGGCCTGGACCCTAAGCTCTGTCCTCATACCGGAACCCCGGTTCCCGGCGGATTAGAATTCCATCAAGCCCAAACTCTCATCAAAGCAGTTGCTAAGAGTGGAAGGAAAATTATCGGCTTTGACTTAAATGAAGTGGCTCCAGGCGAACAAGATGATTGGGACGCTAATGTGGGCTCGCGCATCCTCTGGCACCTTTGCAACTGGACGGCGGTATCAAATGGAAAGTTGAGCACCGCGTACTGATGAAAGATTCCTGAGTTGTCAACACTCAAAATTTCAAGCTTTCAACTTTCAGCCAAAGATGAAAGCTTTAAGCTGAAAGCTTTTTAGTATTTTGCCCTCTTAACATGACCCATGAGTGAACTGATCGCTAATATTGCAACGGGGGTATGGACACCCATCTTGTTTTTGTTGATCCTTGGTGGACTTTTCTTTTTCTTCTACTCGCGCTTTATTCATTACCGCTACTTCACGCATTGCATCGCCATCTTACGTGGCAAGTATCATAATCCAAACGATCCCGGACAGATCAGCCCTTATGAAGCGCTCTCCACGGCATTGGCTTCAACGGTGGGAATGGGAAACATCGCCGGCGTGGCAGCAGCGATCAGCATTGGAGGACCTGGTGCATTGTTCTGGATGTGGGTGACTGCATTTGTAGGAATGTCTACCAATTTTTTTACCAGCACGTTGTCGGTAATGTATCGGGGTAAAGATTCAGAAGGTGTGATTCAGGGTGGCCCCATGTATGTCATTCGTGAAGCACTTGGAAAACCGTGGCAGCCACTGGCAGTTCTATTTTGTGTCTGTTGTATGGTTGGGTGTCTTCCGATCTTTCAAGCCAATCAACTTACCCAGGCCATCGTTGACATCGGATTTTCTTCCAGCGACGTTAAACAAATGTCATTTCCTTTTTTTGGGTTTGAAATCAATACACTGAAGTTCATCATCGGCTGCGTCCTGACAATCATCTCCGGGGTTGTGATCATTGGAGGCATTCAGCGAATCGGCAGTTGGGCTGGGAAGATGGTGCCCCTGATGATCGTGATCTACTTCTTTTCCGTGCTTGCCATCTTGATCGTAAATATTTCAGAAGTGCCACATTACCTGTGGCTGATTATCACGGATGCTTTTGCAGCAAATAACTTTCATGGCGAACCGGCTTTGGGAGGACTTGTCGGCGGATTGATTGTTGCAGGTGTGAGACGAGCCTCGTTTTCAAATGAAGCAGGCATTGGTACAGCTCCCATGGCGTTAGGTGCTTCACAAAGCACAGAACCGATCCGTGAAGGACTTGTTTCTATGCTTAGTCCTGCCATCGACACACTGCTCGTCTGTTCACTGACGGCCCTTGCGATCCTCGTGACCGGTGTATGGCAAACATCAGGGGCAAATGGGGTTTCTCTCACTGCCATGGCCTTCCAAAGTGCCCTTCCCGGAATTGGAAAGTACCTTTTACTCTTATGTGCATTCTTCTTCGCCATCACCTCGCTCTTCTCCTACTCCTATTATGGAAGCAAGGCACTCTCATTCCTTATTGGAGCCAAAGCCAGCAAATACTATGATTACTTTTACCTGTCCACAATCATTGTTGGAGCCGTTGCCTCGATGACCGATGTTATGAACGTGATCGACATAGCTTATGCACTCATGGCAGTCCCAACCATGATCTCCGGATTTTTGTTGGCACCCAAGGTGCTTAAAGAAGCAAGGTCTTACTTTGAGAGGATGAAAGGCGATTTGTAGGAATCGTCAAATGTGACACAGATTGGAAAAATTCAAAGGGAGTTTGAGAGAATTTTATTCCATAAGGATTAACAATCAATGGAGAATAATATTTATATGGAACAACGGAATCACCTCAGATGTCGAGATTGTTGACTATTACTAAATGGACTACCAAAATGAGAAAACTTAAAAACATTCATCCTGGAGAAGTCTTGCAAGAAGAATTCTTAATTCCCCTTGACCTCAGTGCCTATCGATTATCAAAAGATATTCGAATACCCCAGACGAGGATTTCGGAAATACTGAAAGGGAATAGAAGAATAACCGCCGATACTGCCCTTAGGCTATCAAAATATTTCAGGAACTCGGCTAAATTTTGGCTTGGTCTTCAAGATGATTTTGACATTGAAGAAGAAAATCAAAGAAAGTCTAAGATACTTCAGTCAATTGAGTCCTACCAAAATAAAGCAGCCTAATGCTGGGCAAGTTCGATTACAATCAACCCGCAACTCCGCTCGCCACTTCCTTCTTATCCTTTCGATAAGGATAATCAAACAATCCATGTTCTTTGATGGCGGACTCCACTTTGTGTGGCACAAACTTCTCCCAGCCTATCTCGCCTTTGCGAATCATCGCCAGCACATTGTCCGAAATGATGTGAAGGTTGCTGACATTGGCGTCCCTCACGTCTTCCAACTTATTGTTATCCATCAAATACCGGAATAGATTCTTGGTCGTAGAAGGTAGGAGCGCTTCAAAATCTTTTAAAGTAAATAACTCATGCGAATCTTTCTTCCATGCAGGGTAGATGTAGAGCTTTACTTTTGTACCAAATAACGAAGCAAAACTCTCCAGCAAGCCTCCTCTTAAATTTTCATAGGTCTTTTCTTCAAAAACTTTTTGCAAAGCATAAATCCCCATAATAATCCCGATCTTATTTCCCTTCGTTGTCTTTGACAAGTAGTCGACCAGACGGAAGTATTCAAAATAGTTTGACACCAATACGGTTTGGCCGAGCGAACAAATCGTATCCGCCCGGTAGAGAAAATCCTTTTCGTCTATTTTGCCGTCTGCACCCAGATCGGTAAGGGTCAATTCTGTCAGTACTACAATTTTTGATCTGTCAACATCTGGCTCTTTCTTGAAATGTCGAAGGGATGTCAGCAACATGTCCACATTCACGTGGGTCACAGGACGGAAACGGCCACGAAGTACCAGCACATTTTTTTTATACAACGCTTCCGATGGCTGCATCACGGTGCCATCAGGTCCGAACAAAGCGGCTTTCGTTAACCCATTCTTGACAAGCTTAAGCGCCATCAGCCGGTTGTCAACGTGCTTGAAATCGGGTCCGTTGATCCGGAACATGTCCACTTCTATTCTTCGGGTAGTCAATGCATCCAGCAGTCCCATCATGATCTCCTCGGGTTCTGTGAGGAACATACAGCCATAAAGCATATTGACACCGACAATGCCGATCCCAAATTGCTGCTGCAACGGGTCATTGTCATGCATCTTCACATGGATGATACATTCGTTAAACTCGCCCCTGGGTCGCATTTGGAACCTAAGTCCAATCCATCCGTGACCTTGATTGGTCCGTTCATAATTCAAAACTTCAATGGTATCGGCAAAGGCAAAGAATTTTACCTGATCGGCTCTGTGTGGCAAGCGTTCAAGTAAAAGTGAATACTCTTTTTCCAGCATCTTTACCAACCGATCTTCACTCACATATCGCTCACCCTGTCCATAAATAGCATCGGAGAATTTCATATCGTAGGCAGAAATTGTCTTGGCGATGGTGCCGGATGCTCCTCCTACTTTGAAAAAGTTTGCCGCTACCTCCTGCCCGGCACCGATCTCTGCGAATGAACCATAAATTGATTTGCTTAGGTTGATCTGGAGGGCCTTCTCCTGGGTAGTGATTTTCTTGTTTTCCTCCATAAGAGCTGAAAAAATAAGATCAAATTTAAGCTACTTCCAAGATCATTAGTAGAGAGTTCAAAACTTAATTATGGTCACCCGGCACGGGCACCTTTTTGATAATTTTGGTTTAAGGTCTATTTTGCCCGCAAATCAAAATTTAAAATGTCCAACCGGGGTAATTTTTCCAATAGAATAGGATTCATTTTAGCGGCCGCAGGTTCAGCCGTGGGCCTCGGCAACATCTGGCGCTTCCCGTATCTGGCGGGACAGAATGGAGGTGCGGCGTTCCTCCTGATTTACCTCATTTGTATTTTTACTCTGTGCTATCCTGTAATGATTGGTGAGATCGCCATTGGGCGAAAGGTGCAAAGTGACGCTTATGGATCTTATCAAAAGCTTGGTGGCGGCAGATGGGGCTACCTGGGTTTGTTTGGCATCTTGGCGGGGATACTCATACTCTCCTTTTACAATGTAGTGGCGGGCTGGGCCTTTGGTTATTTTATTGAAATCTCCTTTGGCGATCTGCTCAATGAAAAAGACTTCGGAGCATTCTTTGGTACCTATATAAATAAAGTGTGGACCATTCTGACTTTCTCTATTGGATTCATGGTGATCACGGCGGTTATTGTTTCGCAAGGAGTCCAAAAAGGTATTGAGGCTGCAAACAGGATCATGATGCCGGCGCTATATTTGATCCTGATCGGACTGATCGTCTACAGTCTTACTTTGCCCAACGCCATAGAAGGTGTGAAGTTCTATTTGATTCCGAACCTTAGCAACATCAAATTGCAAACTCTTTTTGATGGATTGCGGCAGGCTTTTTTTTCACTTTCGCTCGGTATGGGTTGTTTAATCACCTACGGCTCATATGTGGGAAAGAATCAAAACATTGCCTCTTCCGCGGCCATCATCACCCTGGCGGATACCTCCGTTGCTTTTTTGGCCGGGCTCATGGTATTTCCAATGGTCGCAGCAATCAACGCGTATGACGTACAAGGACCAAGTCTGGTGTTCGTGGTCCTCGCTCAGGTGTTCCACAACATGGGCCCATTGGCAGGTCGGATCGTGGGAGGCTCTTTCTTCTTGTTGCTCTGCTTCGCCGCGTTGACTTCCACGATTTCATTGCTGGAAGTCCCCGCCGCCTATTTCGTTGATCAAAAGAAACTACCCCGCAAGCAAGTCGTATGGGGACTTGCGCTGCTGATTTTTATGTTGGGATTACCTTCTCTGGTAAGCCAGGGGAAGGTTGAATTCCTGTCCCATCTCTCTTTCTACAGAGATCGGGACTTCCTGTCATTCGTCTCGGATATGTGCGATATCAGTTTGACCATCGGTGGATGCATCATGTGTATCTTCGTTCGTTACCGATGGAAGATTGCAAACATGAATGATGAGCTAGCGATTGGTAATCCTGGTTACATGACATCATTTTTGCAAAAATATGTCTCCTTTGCCATCATGTGGGTATGTCCGATCTTATTGGGCATCCTCTCGATCGGGATCATTATCGAGAAATTCTTTGGGCTGGAATGGCTGTTTGGTTAAACTGTTTTCACGAAGTTGCTCAGATGGCTAAAGATGGTTCATTAATTTTTTCTCTGTATACCTCCCTGAATTTTCCATAGAACCTCTTCCCCCACGCATAACTAAATCAATATCCGATACATTATCATGAAAGACAAGAGGAGGAATAGTGCCCCGCCTATCTTGTAGCCCGATGGATTTCCAGCCATCGGCCGATTCATCGCATTCAAGCTTACGTTGGGTAGCAGAAATGCAACCAGGCTTTTTATAATTTGGGCAAGCCCCAGGCAGGTTACAACCGTTGGAATGACGCCTTCCCAAACCCAATGGAATGAAATGATAATTGAACCAAAGCTCAAACTCAGAAATCCATTGGCCATCGCTCCTGCCTTCCCGTAACTCTTCAACAGCTTAAAAAAATCAACCCAGGCTTTTGCCTGAAAGAGATGCGAGACTCCGATAACGAAGCAATTAATTGCAACAAATATCTCAACTTCCTTTTCCACCATCAGAATATCAAATATTAAGGAAGGAGCCCATCAACTTTCAACTAATTTTCAAATAAGCAAATCGTCAAATGCATCAGTCCATCCATTCTGCCAGGAAAAGATTGGTGTCACGTGTTCCACCGTTATTCCGGTTAGACGAGAATATGAGTTTCTTCCCATCTGGTGAAAACATTGGAAAGGAATCAAAGACTTTATCGAAGGTAATCTGCTCAAGTCCTGTACCATCTTCATTAACCATAAACAGATTGAACTCAAAACCCCGTGTCCCCTTGTGATTGGAGCTGAAGATGATCTTCTTCCCTGCGGGATGGTAAAACGGCGCCCAGTTTGCTTTTCCTAGGTTTGTCACTTGTTTTAGTCCAGTGCCGTCCACATTGCAAATAAAAATCTCCATCGCTGTAGGGGCCACCAAGCCTTGCTTCAAATAGTCCAGATATTCCTTTTTCTGCTCTTCTGTTTTAAATCGTGATGCTCTGAACACGATCCTCTTTCCATCGGGTGAGAAGAAAGCACCTCCATCGTAACCCAACTCATTGGTGATTTGCTTCACATTTTTTCCATCGATGTCCATCACGTAAAGGTCAAGGTCTCCATTTCTGGTTGAAGTGAAGACAATCTTATCTTTCCTGGGCGACAGCGTTGCCTCCGCATCATAACCTTCGGTGGTCGTCAGTTGCCGCAGTATTTTTCCATTCAGATCTGCGACGAAAATGTCATAGGTATTATAGACCGGCCAGAGGTATTTTCCCCCAGGCTTTCTTTCCGGTTCCATAGGACATTCCTTGCCACCGAGGTGCGTGGAGGCATATAAAATGGATTTATTTCCAGGCAGGAAAAAGGAACATGTGGTTCGTCCCATTCCGGTGCTGATCAGGGTTGGCCTCTTGCCGTCGCTCAAGTCAACGCCTTCTGTCTTCATGTAAAAAATCTGATCACACCTAAGCCCCCACTTCTTGTTGTTGGATTGGAAGCTGACCATCTTACTATCAAAACTCCAATAGGCCTCGGCATTGTCTCCTCCAAACGTGAGCTGGCGAAGGTTTTTGAAGTGCTTCTCCTCAGGGTAGCGGATTGAGTCAACATAGACTGAAGTATAATGTGCGGGTTGA
>JAYVRH010000783.1:0-2929 GCA_043776495.1 Cyclobacteriaceae bacterium | reverse complement strand
GGAAGATCACGTTGGGTGCAGAGTATCAGCATTTTTACTCACCAGTTTCTGTATTTGAGAATCTTTCGGGAACCTCGGGCAAACTTCAAACCTCCGATGTCCTCCGCTCCCAAATCATGATAGGATTTGCTCAGGCTGAACTGGATTTGTCAAGAAATTTTTATCTCACCCTTGGTGCCAGTGGTAATTTCATCAATTACAAATTTTTACGGACATCCGTTTCTCCCGAAGTCAACCAGGAGCGGAATTTTAGTCCGGTTGTATCTCCTAGGATCGCGATCTTGAAAAAGATTTCTTCGGAACTATCTATTTATGGAAGTATCAGCCGCGGTTTTTCGCCACCTTCACTTGCCGAGGTTCGACCTTCTACAGGCGCATTTAATAATACGTTGAATGCAGAACGTGGGACGAGTTACGAGGTAGGACTAAAAGCCAAAGTCTTCCAGCAATTGCAGGCATCATTGGCACTTTATGATTTCCGCTTACAAGAAACGATTGTTATCCAACGGGATGCCATTGGCGCGGACTATTTTGTTAATGCAGGCTCTACCACCCAACAGGGTGCTGAACTCATGCTTGGCTGGACTCCCGTATTTTCTACTGAGCTGGCGACTCCACTACGCGTGTGGGCCAGCTATACTTTCAATCATTACCACTTTGATGAATATATAAACGACGGCAAAGACTACTCAGGCAACGCACTTACTGGTATCTCTCCTACCATTCTTGTTTTTGGCCTAGACTTGAAGTTGCAGAATGGTTTCTATTTCAACTTCACAGGGAACTACAGTGAAAGGCTTCCGCTCAATGACGCCAACGCAGATCATGCCGCTGATTATTTTCTTCTCGGTGGTCGTGCAGGGTATCAATGGGCCACTAAGACTCCGTTGGAATTCTTTATTGGAATCGACAACGCCCTGGACCGACGTTACAGTCTTGGAAATGATCTTAACGCGACTGGCGGCCGCTATTATAATGCCGCCTCAGGAAGAAACTATTACGCGGGCCTGGCCTTTCGTTTGAATTTCAAGCCTCGGGATCACTAAGAGGTGTGTAATCGTTAGGAAGCGTGATGTATAAACTTCTTATCGATCCAGTGAAGGGTTAGAATAAACAAGACACCAAAGATCAATAGTCCGGAATAGCCTGAAATAAATTTAAAGGCTCCAAAACTAATTTTGAAGTTACTGATCGCTATGACAACCCCCCCGGCAATCACGAAGAAAACCAGTCCTACATACAGCCATGCCATATCTTGTGATGAGGATTTTTGGGAAGACGCGTCAATTCTGAGCATCACCTTGTCTGCAAAGTTGGAAGGCAATTTGTAAGAGGGCTCTTTTTGCAGCACATCAAAAACCATGCGATAGGCACGGGCGTCATGGTTCTTGCCTTGAAATCCTTTCTCGACGCTATTTTGCAGTTCTTCCTCAGTCATGTACTTCTTCTTTGCCAAGATACTCTTTAACTTTTTCTTTAAGCAAGACCCTTGCCCTAAAAAGATAATTTTTTACTGTCCCTTCCGGCATTTCTGTCACGGTGCCAATTTCAGCATAACTCATACCCTCTATGTGATACAACGTAAGCACGGTTTTGTACTGCGACGGCAGCTGGTCAACTAATTTTAGTACCCATTCTTCAAGATCTTTGTCTGATAATATTCCTTCAGGATCTTCTCTTACGATAAACCCTTCCACCCAACGCCCATCTTCCGGCAACTCGGTGTAGTCCATCTTCTGCTTTCGCAGGTGATTGATTGCATGCCGGTAGGCTATGGTTGCGATCCACGTGCTAAGGCGAGACTGAAAATTGAACTCCGGAAGCTTTTCATGAATTTTCAAGAACACATCCTGACAAAGTTCCTCTCGGTCCTCCTGCTGTTTTATCAGCCGGCCCACCATATGACTCACCAGCCTTTGATTTTGCTGAATAAGCAGTCGAAATGCCTGTTTATCTCCATTTTTTACCCTGGAGACAAAGGCACGGTCATCTGTCATTGGGGGGTTGGACACGGTATCGCGGGCAAGTGTTGCAGAAAGTACGCTATTTTTTATTCCGGGTACAGCCCTTCAATGCAGTTATTCGAAAATGAAAACTATTGATAAAAATTTACGACCATCTGCAACATCCATCGCACAGGATGTGTCTCATGTATTGTAACTAAAAAAACAAAATATGGATTCCGATTTACGCGAAGTATTACTCCCCATTGCCATCATGGGAAGTTTTGGGGGAGCAGTTTATTTCTTTACCAAAGTCATGACTGACTACCTACTGAAAAAGAAAATGGTGGACAAAGGGTTTGTGAATGAGGATACCCAGGCAATTTTTAAACAGCATGCAAAGAATTCTGCTGTCAACAAGGGTTCTTCACTGAAGTGGGGATTGATCATATTCTTTGCGGGTCTTGCATTGATTATCATGGAGTATATTCCAACAGGGCCTGAATCCCCATTGCCTTATGGATTATTTGCTGTATCCGTGTCCGTTGGCTTCCTCCTCTACTATTTCATGGTGAAAAAGGACGAGAAGTAACCTTAATGTAACACTTGTTTTTCAAGGCCGTCTCATGCATGGCTTTAGGTCTCTCCAAGATAAAATCATTCTGAAATTCTATGTTTCGCAACTACATCAAAACTGCTTTCCGCAGTCTGCTACGCCATCGGTTTTTCTCATTCATCAATATTTTTGGTCTCGCAGTGGCCATGGCATTGTCAATGTGCATCATCATGTTGGTGGCGGACCAGATGCAGTACGACCGTTATAATACCCGTAAAGAAAGAATTTACCGCATCAACAGCATCCCTTTCGGGCGCAATGGAGAGAAATTCAGCGAGACAGGAACCACTACGCTCCCATTGAAGCACGAGTTGACTGAAAATTATACGGGCGTTGAAAAATCAGTTCGCATCATGCGGGGCTTTGGCAA
>JAYVRH010000782.1:0-9893 GCA_043776495.1 Cyclobacteriaceae bacterium | reverse complement strand
AGAAGATGCGCATCAGCTGCCAGATGGTTGACATTGGATCAAAGCGAATGGACTCGCTCATCACGAAGGTGATCCAACCGAAAATTGACAAGCACTTTGGGAACACAGATATGAAAGTGAATGTGACTGGCACATCCGTACTTTTCATCAAGGGCAATAAGTTTCTAGTAGCCAATTTGTGGGAGAGCCTGATCCTTGCATTTGCTTTGATCACCTTGAGCATGGCGGCACTGTTTGCCAATGTGAGAATGATTATCATCTCGCTCATCCCCAACCTGATCGCCTTGATGATCACTGCAGGCTTGATGGGCTATTATCATATTCCCCTCAAGGCCAGTACCGCCTTGATTTTTAGTATAACCTTTGGTATTTCAGTGGACAACTCAATTCGGTTTTTGGCAAAATATCGTCAGGAGTTGTTGGCGACCGGATTTTTTGTGCCGCGCTCGGTGAGTGAAAGCATTCTGGAGACCGGAAAGAGCATCATTTATACCTCCATTGTGTTATTTGCCGGCTTCATCATTTTTGCTTTCTCCGATTTCGGAGGGACGATTGCGCTGGGGATACTCACCTCTACGACCCTTGTGATCTCGATGTTCACGAACCTCATTTTATTGCCGGCACTGATTTTGACATTTGACAAGCCAAAAAAGGTGAAGGGAGAGAAGCTCCTGATTGATGACTTTGATTCGTCTTTTTACGGTGAGCATGAAGACGAAGAGATTGATTTAAGTAAGATCAAGATTCATGACAGGAAAGGCGTGGCCGAGTAATGATCCAGTGGACGGCATTTCCATCAACAAACAACCATCAACCAGGAACGATTTTAAATGAAGTACAAAGAACATAAGGAACTGAATTTTGCGAAGGTCGGCGAAGAAATGCTCACGTTTTGGAAAGAGGAAAAGATATTTGAAAAGTCTGTCAGCAACCGCGAAGGAAAACAGACGTTCACTTTCTATGAGGGGCCTCCTTCAGCCAATGGTACTCCCGGCATCCATCACGTGATGGCCCGCACGGTGAAAGACATTTTCTGCCGCTTCAAAACTTTACAAGGCTTTCAGGTAAAACGAAAGGGCGGTTGGGATACCCATGGTCTACCCGTCGAGCTTCAGGTTGAAAAAGAATTGGGGATTACAAAGGATGATATTGGAAAGCGCATCTCCATTGAAGAGTATAATAAGAAGTGCCGTGAAACGGTCATGAAATACAAAGATGAGTGGGACGACCTGACCGAGAAGATGGGCTATTGGGTGGACCTGCAGCATCCTTACATTACCTATAACAATGAATACATTGAGACACTGTGGTGGATACTGAAACAATTTTATAACAAAGGGCTGCTCTATAAAGGTTACACGATTCAGCCTTATTCACCTTCGGATGGAACAGGATTGAGTTCACATGAACTGAACCAGCCTGGATGCTATAAAGACGTGAAGGATACTTCTGTGGTGGCGCAGTTTAAGGTGAAGAGGGATGAGCAGTCGGAGTTTTTGTTTAAGGCTTTTCGAGATGATGGTTTGGAAGAATTGCCAATCTATATTTTGGCATGGACGACTACTCCTTGGACTTTACCATCCAATACTGCTTTGGTGGTCAATAAAGTAATTGATTATGTAACAGTTTATTGCAGGAATCACTATACTAATCGAAATCAAATAGTAATACTTGCTAAGGACAGGTATGACCAATACTTTATTAAAGCCGATAAAAACAAAAGTGATAAGATCCTAAAGAAAGCTGAAGGAAAATTTCTGGATTTGGAACATCCAAATTCCTTTAATATTAAAGGTAAAGATTTGATTGGTGTTCGTTATGAACAATTGATGTATTATCTAAAACCAATCTATGACATCGATAAAGCTTTTGTTGTCGTTGCAGGAGACTTTGTTACAACGGAAGACGGTACTGGGGTAGTTCACGCTTCTCCCACATTCGGCGCTGACGACTTCCGTGTAGCAAAACAAAACGGCATTCCTCCGCTCACACTGAAAGATGAAGCCGGTAATGAAGTGCCCACGGTGGATAAGAAGGGAAAATTCGTAAAGGAGATTGGTTTGAAATTGATGGAGGGTGTGACAAAGTATAAAATCAAAACGCACAAACCTCTCGGTGAAAATGATTTTTATGTTAAGAATTACACAGACGAAGATGAAACCAATCCAGACTACAAAACGACTGATGTCATCATCTCGATTATTCTGAAAGAAGAAAACAAGGCCTTTAAAGTAGAGAAATACGAGCACACCTACCCACACTCATGGCGCACGGACAAACCAGTGCTGTATTATCCGTTAGATGCCTGGTTTATTAAAACAACCGCCCTCAAGGACCGGATGGTTGAGCTGAACAAAACCATCAATTGGAAGCCAGAATCAACAGGCACTGGCCGCTTTGGTAATTGGCTGGAGAATCTTGTCGATTGGAATTTATCCCGCTCGAGATATTGGGGCACCCCACTCCCCATTTGGAGAACGAAGGATGGTAGGGAGGAAATCTGCATTGGTTCTATCGATGAACTAAGAAAAGAAATAGAAAAGGCAGCCAGCAAGGGAATTCAAAACTCGTCATTCGATATTCAACATACTTCTTTCGACCTTCATCGACCTTACGTGGATGAAATTGTATTGGTGAGTCTGAAAGGAGAAAAGATGTATCGAGAACCCGATCTCATCGATGTCTGGTTTGACTCTGGGGCCATGCCCTACGCGCAATGGGGATTGAATGCCGAGAAATTAAAGGCAGGAAACCCCCAGCCATTCAATGACGGCTGGACCGGAGCTTTCCCTGCGGACTACATTGCAGAAGGCGTCGACCAAACGCGCGGTTGGTTCTTTACACTCCACGCCATTGCAGCGATGTTGTTTGATAGTGTTGCTTTTAAGAACGTTATCTCAAACGGTCTCGTGCTGGATAAGGAAGGCAACAAAATGTCGAAGCGCAAAGGCAATGTGGTCAACCCATTCACGACGATTGAAAAATTGGGACCTGATGTCGTACGTTGGTACATGATGGAAAACGCTCCACCCTGGGACAACTTGAAATTCGATATGGAAGGGTTGGTAGAAACCCAGCGAAGATTCTTCGGCACGCTGATGAATACCTATTCCTTCTTTGCGCTGTACGCGAATATTGATGGATTCGAAAAAGATGAAATAAAGAATGTCTCGTATGACAAGCTCTCCACACTTGACCGCTGGATTATTTCGAAGCTGCAAACGCTCATCGTGGAAGTGACGGCCGCTTACAATGAGTATGAACCCACGAGGGCAGCCCGTGCCATCCAGGATTTTGTAAACGACCATCTTTCAAACTGGTATGTCCGATTAAACCGAAAACGCTTCTGGCAACCTTCGTCCGCCGTAGCTTCAGCGAAGGCGGACTCGTCCTTGATGGCCGATGATAAAAAGGCAGCCTATGAAACCCTTTATGAATGTTTGATGGTAGTGGGACAGTTGATGTCTCCGATCGCTCCATTCTATTCCGAGTTCCTGTATAAGAACCTCAGCGACGGCATTCGTAACAAAGCGATTAAGAACAATACACCATTGCGTCATCAATCTGTTCACCATACGGACTTGGTGGCTGCAGAGAAAAACAGAATGGACGCTGAGCTTGAGCGATCCATGGAGTACGCACAAAAGATTTGTTCGTTGGTTCATTCCGTAAGGAAAAACAGTAAAATCAAGGTGCGTACACCACTTCAAAAAGTTTTATTGCCTGTGCTGGATGAAAAATTCGCAAAGAGAGTAAAATACGTGCAAGAGATTATCAAATCTGAAGTCAATGTAAAAGAGATTGAATACATTGACGATGCTTCGGGACTTCTCGTGAAGAAAGTGAAACCTAATTTTGTCAAATTGGGCAAGCAGTATGGTCCTCGCATGAAAGAAGTGTCGGCTGTGATCACTTCGCTTTCAAAAGACGAAATCAACATTCTTGACAAGAATGGCTCCATCAATAAAGGAGGTTTTGATCTGGTGTTGGAGGATGTGTTGATTGGTTCTGAGGACATTCCAGGGTGGTCGGTAGCAACAGACGGAGGCATTACCGTAGCATTGGATATTTCAATCACCGACATTCTCAGAAGAGAGGGCATTGCACGTGATTTTGTAAATCGGGTCCAGAATATGCGCAAAGACATGGGCCTGGAAGTGCTTGATAAGATTGGAATTGAAGTACAAAAGGACAGTGAATTGGCCACCTCTGCCATCATGGAATTTAAGGATTACATCCGCACTGAAACCCAGGCACTCTCCCTGGAGTTAAAGGAAAATGTAGCAGAAGGAACCGAAGTGGATATGGATGAGTTTGTACTAAAGGTGAGAATCAGTTTGAAGAAATAGAAGATGTGACGTTTTAAAGTTGATTAGATACGAATGAAGATTTACAAATATTTTTTAATAGCCTTTGCAGTGATCATTGTCGATCACACTAGTAAGTTGCTGGTGAACCATTACATGTACATCCATCAGGAGATCAACGTGCTGGGGGAGTGGTTTAAACTGCACTATCTTCTAAACCCCGGGATGGCATTCGGCATTCGATGGGAAAATGAATTTGGTAAGCTGGCGCTTACGTTCTTTCGTATCGGTGCCATGGTGGGGATTGGGTGGTACCTGTATAAGTCAGCAATGAAAAATGCTCACGGCGGGTTTCTTATTTGTCTTGCTTTAATCCTCGGGGGCGCTGTCGGCAACGTCATCGATAGTATTTTTTATGGGGTATATCTCAACAATGCACTGTATGATTCACCTACACCGTGGCTTCATGGGCAAGTGATCGACATGCTATTCTTTCCGATTTTTGAATTTTATTGGCCGGAGTGGGTACCTGTTATCGGGGGTGATTATTTTTTGTTTTTTAGTCCGGTCTTTAACATTGCAGACTCTGCCATTTTTATCGGAGTTGCGTCCATCCTTTTATTTCAGAAAAAATTCTTCCATGTGATTGAAACCGAAAGTTCAGCAACAGAACCATCATCCGATGAGACCCCGTCCTTTGAACCGCCATCGCACGATGAAAATGGTCTTCCAAAAAAAGAAAAGCCCCCGTCTGAACAGACGCAACCCTCCAGTCTCCAACCTCCGACATCTAACTTATAAGAACATGGCGGAGCAACTCATCATCGCAGCTTCTGCGGATAAAGCAGGGCGCTACAAGACATTAATTCCACAAATTGAATCTCTTGTCATAGGAGAAGCAGACATTATTGCCAACCTCTCGAACGTCGCGGCTGCACTCAAGCAAACGATGAACTTCTATTGGGTGGGGTTCTACCTCGTCAAGCAAAATGAATTGGTTCTGGGACCCTTTCAGGGGCCGATTGCGTGCACCCGCATTGCGCTCGGTAAAGGCGTCTGCGGAACTTCCTGGTTGGAAAAGAAAGTGATCATCGTTCCGAACGTGGATGAGTTTCCCGGTCACATTGCCTGCAGTAGTGATTCCAAATCGGAAATTGTTTTACCCGTTTTCAAAAATGGCGAAGTCTCCCTGATCCTGGACGTGGATAGCGATGCATTAAATGACTTTGATACAATTGATGAATTCTATCTCCAACAGACAATGAGAATCGTTGAAAGGTTTATTTAATTCCACCCACCAGACCAGTTAGGTTTTTAGAAACCTAACTGGTCTAAAAACAGTCCAATTTTTATTAACTTTGCGAAACCCCTACCATGTGGTAAGAAAATTCTTCCCGCTTGATAAGAACTACCTCCTCGAAGATGTTCAACTTCGAACGCAAGACTGTCTCTTGAAGGAATTGATTGAATGCTCGAAAGCAGCCTACCAGCAGCTTCACAATCCACTTGGATTGAATGATGCCTTCACGGGAAAAATAATCCTTTTCAAACCAGGAGACCTTACGCCGCTGAATTCGTTTTATCAAAACCTGGCTGGAATATACCGTTATAAATTTGGTGAGAACCAATTGGATTTCTTGTGGGACGGCAAGGACCACGCTCAAAAATACCACGAAGACTGGTCAGATACATTTCGGCATTGGACTGATAAACTTTGTCATCGGGTGCAATTCGTGCAAGCCGTTTTAGATCTTAGTGTATTCCTTCCTGAAAATCGGCAGACCCATCTGGCGGAAAGCAGAATGAATGCGGTGATGTTGGGTCTGTTTGAATTGAAGATTCACAAGCAGAAGGGAATTGTGGAAATGAAGGTGGCATAGGTATCGGTGGCTAATAACGGAAAATAGGACACCCTCAAAGAACAGTTTTAGATAAAAAGGCCAAAAAACCTACCGAGAATCTAATTCCAAGCCCTTATATTTGATCACCAACCTCTTTGTCTATGAGAAAGATATTTGCCATCAGCAGCATTGCGATCACTGCACTTGTCCTTTTGTTGTCCTATTTTTGGATCGATGCGCTTTATGCATTTATCGTCGTTGTGCCGCTTATCTATATGGGTATTGCGGACATCACGCAAACACGTCAATCGATCAAGCGCAATTTTCCACTGATCGGGAGATTGCGTTATTTCTTTGAAATGATTCGACCGGAGATTCAGCAGTATTTTGTTGAATCAGATACGGATGGCGCCCCCATCAACCGCAACGAAAGATCCGTGATCTACCAACGTGCCAAAAAGCAAATTGACACAATTCCCTTCGGCACGCAATTGGATGTCTATGCGGAAGGGTATGAATGGCTGACACATTCCATCGCGCCCAAGGATTTTCATAAGATGGACCACAATCCTCGAGTACGTTTTGGAGGCAAAGAGTGTAAACAGCCTTATGATATGAGCGTTCTCAACATTTCGGCCATGAGCTTTGGATCTCTGAGTCAGAACGCGATCCTGGCATTGAATGGTGGTGCCAAGATAGGTGGCTTCGCACACAACACCGGTGAAGGAGGCCTAAGCCCCTATCATTTGGCACCAGGGGGAGATATCATCTGGCAAATCGGTACAGGGTATTTTGGCGCACGATCAGAAGATGGAAACTTTTCAGCGAGCGCGTTTAAGGCGAATGCTTTGAAACCCAATGTAAAAATGATCGAGATTAAACTTTCGCAAGGAGCAAAGCCGGGCCATGGAGGAATCTTGCCAGCCAAAAAGAATACACCTGAGATTGCCGCCATTCGTCTGGTAAAACCTGGCACTACGGTCTTTTCACCACCATTCCATAGTGCCTTTTCAACACCCAAAGAACTTATATTGTTTGTAAAGAAATTGCGTGAGCTTTCCGAAGGCAAGCCGGTTGGGTTCAAGTTGTGTGTGGGTCGCAAGAGTGAATTCCTTTCTATTTGCAAAGCGATGGTACAATTCAATATTTATCCTGATTTCATCACAGTCGATGGTGGTGAGGGCGGCACAGGTGCGGCACCTCCTGAGTTCACGGACCACGTAGGCATGCCATTGCTCGATGCGCTCGCTTTTGTGGATAGTTCTTTGCGGGGTTTTGGCATCCGCAATGAAATGAGATTGATTGCGGCGGGTAGGGTGCTCACAGGCTTTCACATCTTGCGCGCGATGGCGCTTGGAGCCGACACATGTAACAGCGCGCGTGCCATGATGATGGCCCTGGGATGCATCCAGGCATTGGAATGCAACGCAAACACGTGCCCGACGGGTGTGGCTACTCAGAATCCATATTTAATGAAAGGCCTTGTTATAGAAGATAAAAAACATCGTGTGGTCCACTTCCGCAAGAATACAGTTGAAAGTTTTGTGGAACTCATGGGCGCCACGGGCCTTGACCATACAGATAAGATCAACCGAACCCATGTTTACCGCCGAGTATTCATGAACATGGTAAAGACCTTCGAAGAAATCTATCCTACCATACCCGATGGCTGCCTCCTCGAAGGAGGCGACGTCCCGTATGATTATGAATCATATATGAACCGGGCTTCAGCAGAGGTGTTTGAGGTACTGTGAGTGGAGGTGGTTGTCACGGATGCCAAATTAGTGGCTGACGATTTCTTTGCGCTGGGAAGGGCGGGCCTTCGTCCAAAATTGGAGTAACAACCGAACTTTGAGTTTTTAAAGATTCACGACTTCATTAATTACTGCTTTTGAATCGGTAAATCTTTGTACCCAATCAATTGTATCCCCCTTTCCTTGATCAAGGCCTTTACCATTTCGCTTGTAAACAAATCTGTAACACCTTGTCGGTCACCTGCCACATCTTCATAACCGATGTGGGAAACAGCCCTTAATTCGTCGTTCATCAGACCTGGGTGCTCAACGAAGACATAGGTCTCTCCCGGCTTTACTTTGTTGAGGGCATTTAGAATGCTTTGAATCTTTTCTTCGGATGTCTTGTGCGGCCCATCATAGCTCAGCCTAAGTGTTTTGTAGTCCCCTTCTGCATCAATATCGATTTTGTATTCTTTAGCAAGTTTCTTCGTCATTGCTTTTACTTCTTCAGTGATATTGGAGCAGCCCATATGCGATGAGACATGGCTGATTTGAGGAATTCTTTTAAGGGCGAGTTCAATTTGAGCACGGAACTCCTTTTCGATGTCGGCAATTTTCCAGCCGTTTTCCGAGATCGATTGACCAGGATAGTTTTTATTTGGAAACACCATGGGATAGAAATATCCATTTGCATCTTTCAAGCTTGGGCAATCGGTTAAGGGCCGCCACTTGATGTTGTCCCATTCGCTGGTAATAGCAAGGTGAATGCCAACATCCACGCCTGGATTTTGCTGCAATAGCTTCACTGCCTCGGGGAACCATGGTGATGACACAATAACTTCAATCGAGGTTTCAATGCCCTCCTTATAAGTTTTTATGAGGGCCTCGTTGCCGGAATGAGAATAGCCCATGTCGTCTCCGCGTACGATCAAACGCGTCGTCTTTTGTTGAGCAACGGAGGCTGTCAACAAAATAGAGAATAGGAGGGTTAAGGGTAATTTTTGCATAATAATTTGGCTGATTAAGAATTCTTGTTAAGTGCTACTTTACCACATGCCCGTTTTTCTTTAACTCCGCAGCAGTTAGGGTAATTATATTCACATCCAGTTTGATTGGCGTCAGTGGTGCATCGGTGGAATCGGTCGGAACCGATACGATGTTGTCAATTACATCCATCCCTTTGAACACCTGTCCAAAGACTGTGAAATTACCATCGAGCCTGGCAATCCCTTCTTTATTTTGGACAATATAAAACTGGCAACGGGCGGACAGTTTCCCTGGATTATTATCACGCCCCGCCCCGACAGCACCATAAACATGACGCAGGGTGTCATTGAATTCAGGCATTAACAAGTAAAGCGAATCAGTGAACCCTTCCGGCGTATCAGGACACCCGCCTTGAGCCACAAAATTCTTGATTACGCGGTTGAAAGTAAGCGAATCCCAATATCCGTCGTTGGCAAGCTGAATAAAACTTTCCTTATGTCTGGGTGTTTCCTCGTAAAGCCAAAAGAGTACTTCACCCAGGTTTGTCTTGATTTGACCCACAACATAAGTTTTCTCTTCTTTTTTGGGAGTACAGCAAAATGTAATTGATAATAATATTACGAACAGTAGATTTTTCATATCATTCAAGGATTAATTATCGTCTAGTATCTTCTAATCTCAAACCTGATAAACTCTTTCAATTCTCCTCTAACGACCATCACGTTTGTTACGTGGGCGAGAGAGGGTCCCTGCTTGCACCATTTCGTAAGTTCATTTATTTTTTCTTCATGACCTTCAGCTTCCAGGTAGACACTGCCATCTGTTTCATTACGAACAAAGCCGCAGAGACCGAGTTCCAGTGCCTTTTCTTTGGCTGAAGCGCGGAAGTTCACTCCTTGAACCCTACCAGTAACACGAATGTTGATATGGATCATCAAAGTTATTAAGTCATTTCACATCAACAGGCCTACAAAGAGGGCATCTTAGAATATATAGTCTGTACTCAAAAATGCGGATTCTCT
>JAYVRH010000781.1:0-2935 GCA_043776495.1 Cyclobacteriaceae bacterium | reverse complement strand
TGGCGGAAACTTCCCTCTATCGCGCCATGCAACAACACAACGCAGATCAGGGAACGGTTGTGGTGATGGAAGTGAAGACCGGCCATATCAAGGCGATTTCAAATTTAAGCAGCGATGGAAGGGGTAATTATTTTGAGGAATTCAATCATGCCGTCGGAGGATCGTTTGAGCCAGGTTCTACTTTCAAGCTGGTGACTATGATGGCACTGCTAGAAGACACCAATATTGAACTTACGGACAGCATCAAAACGGGAAATGGTGAATACACTTTTTACAACAAGAAAGTACGCGATCATGAAGAAGGTGGTTATGGTAGGATCACCATCCAGGATGCTTTCGAAAGATCTTCAAATATTGCGATGGCCAAATTAACGGACAAACATTTTGGGACTAAGCCCTCGAAGTTCCTGGAATATTTGGATGAATTGAAACTTTCAAAGCCGTTGGGTTTGCAAATAACAGGAGAGGCCATTCCGAAAATCACAAGACCCAAAGACAAGAACTGGAGCGGCATCACATTGCCCTGGATGGCGTATGGATACGGATTTGAAATTTCGCCTCTGCACACTTTGACATTATATAATGCTGTGGCAAATGATGGAAAAATGATCAAACCCGTGTTCGTTACCTCAATCAGTCAGGTGGATGAGGTTAAGAAAGAATTTGAAACAGAGATACTCAATGCAAAAATCTGCTCCAGGAAAACGCTCAATCAACTCAAGCTCCTCCTCGATGGAGTAGTTGACCATGGCACTGCCAAGAACCTGAAAAATTCTTACTACCGCATTGCCGGCAAAACAGGTACCGCCATGATTTTAAAAGACGGACATTATGAGCAGAAGTATATCACCTCGTTTGTTGGTTACTTTCCTGCCCATGCACCAAAGTATTCGGCCATCGTGCTGATCAAGAACCCCAAAGGAATTTATCAATATGGAAACAGTGTGGCAGGTCCCGTCTTTAAAGAAATAGCAGACAATATTTATTCACGTGATCTGCAACTGCACCTGGCGATGGAAAAGAAGGCAGTGCTGGATCCTGGTGTCTTCCCTACTATTCGGGCAGGGAAGCAAGATGAACTTACCATGCTTTGCAATGAGCTGGGCGTTTCCAACCACTCCGCGACTGAAGAAGAGTGGATCAAAGCTGTTAAAAGTGGCAGCGCGGTGACCTGGAGAAAGAACGTAGTTATGAAAGATCATGTACCTGATGTACAAGGCATGACTCTGCGTGACGCGATCTATCTATTGGAAAAAAACGGAATGAGGGTCGTGCATCAGGGAAAAGGTCGTGTGGAGGAGCAATCCCTTACACCAGGAACAAGAATTTCGAAAGGATCAAGGATTTACATACGCTTAGGTTGATGAGTGAACTGAGAGATATATTATATACGGTACGCATCACATCTACTTCCGGTGATATGAATGTGGAGGTGAAAGGTGTTGCCTTCGACTCACGTAAAGTGGGGCCGGGATTTCTCTTTGTTGCTGTGAAGGGTGGACATTCCAATGGCCACGACTTTATCGATAAAGCGATTGCTGATGGCGCGGTGGCGATTGTGTGCGAAGGACTTCCTGAAAACATCAACCACCTCATCACGTATGTGACGGTAAAAAGTACGACACACTCGCTGGGAATCATTTGTGACAATTATTACGGCAACCCTTCCAAGAAATTAAAATTGGTGGGCGTTACTGGCACCAACGGAAAAACAACTGTGGCCACGCTGCTGTACAAATTATTCAGTTCCCTCGGCCATACCTGCGGCTTGCTATCTACCGTGGAAAACAGGATCATCAACGAAGTGATTCCAGCCACACACACCACACCCGATCCAATACAAATCAATGAATTGTTGGTGCGAATGGTTGAGGCCGGTTGTACTCATTGCTTTATTGAGGTCAGTTCACATGCGGTAGATCAGGGTAGGGTAGATGGTCTCCACTTTCGCGGAGGGATATTCACCAACATTACACACGATCACCTCGACTACCACCACACATTTGAAAGTTACATACGAGCGAAAAAAGGATTCTTTGATGGATTGTCTGCGGAGGCTTTTGCATTGGTAAACCTGGATGACAAGCGCGGTATGGTGATGCTTCAGAATTGCAAGGCAAAGAAGCACGGCTACAGTCTGAAAAAAGTGGCTGACTTCAAGGGTAAAATCATCACCAACTCCATTGAAGGCCTCGAGGTAGAAATGGACGGTCGCAATGTATGGTTTAAGCTTATTGGTGATTTCAATGCTTATAATCTCCTGGCAGTATATGGCGCAGCGGTATTGCTCGGAGAGGATTCTGAAGATGTGCTCTTAAAGCTTTCAGCTTTGACGGGCGCCGTTGGCCGTTTTGAAATCGTGATGCCAGGCTCAAAGTTTACGGCCATCGTGGATTATGCACATACTCCCGATGCCTTAAAGAATGTATTGGAAACCATCACTCAATTCCGTTCGGGGCTCGAGCAAGTGATTTTGGTTTTTGGATGTGGGGGCAATCGGGATAAAACGAAGCGCCCCCTGATGGCCGCCATTGCCTGCAAGTATTCTGATAAAATAATTTTTACTGCTGATAATCCTCGCGACGAAGATCCCCTGGAAATCATCAATGATATGAAAAAGGGGGTTGGCCCGAC
Source organism: Cyclobacteriaceae bacterium (assembly GCA_043776495.1). Taxonomy (GTDB): domain Bacteria; phylum Bacteroidota; class Bacteroidia; order Cytophagales; family Cyclobacteriaceae; genus ELB16-189. The sequence goes on along the minus strand of JAYVRH010000781.1, from coordinate 301 downwards.
CGATGCGAAGAAAACGATTGTGATGCTGGACCGGGAGGAAGCCATCAAGACTGCGTGCATGTTGGCAAAGGAGAAAGACATCATCCTGGTAGCCGGCAAAGGACATGAAACCTATCAGGAGATCAAGGGCGTGAGGAAGCCATTTGACGATCGGGAAGTAGTGACAAGAATGTTGAAAATGTTCGCGAATTGAAAAATTGAGATGTTATATTATTTGTTCACATATCTGGATAAACAATTTGACCTGATCGGGGCAGGGGTGTTTCAATACATATCGTTCCGAGCAGGTGCAGCGGCTGTC
>JAYVRH010000780.1:0-2936 GCA_043776495.1 Cyclobacteriaceae bacterium | reverse complement strand
TTTAATGCCTTTTGGGTCAGGTTCAATCGACCGTTGATTTGCTGAAATCCTGAATTGATCCCAATGCCCTCTGCGTTACGAATGTTAATCGAAGCGCGATACTGGGTTTGAGAAGTTCCGCCTGACAACGATAAATTATGGACCTGCGAATTTGCAGTCTTAGTAACAACTTTCAACCAATCTGTGCTTGAGCCCAAGTCCACAGCACCCGGTACTTTTCTGTATTCGTCAGCTGTCATGAAGGGTATCTTATTAGCAATGCTTTCAGTATTGACCGAGCCATTGTAAGAGACCTGTACTTTGCCAGCCCTGCCCGTTTTGGTGGTAATGATAATCACACCACTACCTCCTCTTGAACCATAAATTGCGGCAGCGGATGCATCTTTCAGAACATCCATAGAAGCGATATCATTAGGGTCGACTGTGCTTAAAGAACCACCTATAACACCATCAATTACAATGAGCGGCTCAGAATTAGCTCCAAAAGTAGCGATCCCGCGAAGCCGTATGGTAGAAGTTCCGTTAGGATCTCCACCAGGTCGGGCAATGGCAAGACCGGCAACCTTCCCTGCAAGTAATTGCATCGGGTCGTTTACAGTACCTCTGTTAAAGTCTCCTGACTTAACGCTGGTAATGGCACTGGTCAACTCCTTTTTTTCCTGGGTACCGTAACCGGTTACTACCACTTCAGAAAGAGCCGTTACATCGGATAATAAGCCGACATCAATAGTGGATTTTGATCCCACCAGGACTTCCTGTGTTGTTAAACCAACAAATGAAAATACCAGTGTCGCATTGTCGCCTACACTGATGCGGAAGGTTCCGTTCACATCTGTTACAGTTCCGTTGCTGGTTCCTTTTTCAAGAACGTTTGCCCCAGGGATGCCAGAGTTGTCATCAGCTGAAGTCACCTTACCGGTCACGAGTCTCTGCTGCGCCATAGCTAAAGTAGAGGCGCACACAAGGAACACGGACAGATACCTACGAATTGCTAGATACAGTCTTCTCATAAATTGAATTGTTTGGTTTAATAAAAAGGATTTTAGGTGCTGTCTTTTCTTAGTCTAAAAAGTTAAATATATAACGATTGCATTGAATATTCCTAATTTGTTCAAGAGCAAATGATACCGCAAACGAAACCGCAAACGAAGTCAAGGATTCTGGTATCTCAAATTGTATCTTTCTAACCGAATATCCCCCAGAGTGAGATGCGTGTACTACTGCTAAGCTTCCTTTCACTAACAATCGTTAGCTGTGAAACAAAAACTGAAAAAGAGGAACGTCTTGCAAAACAATATTGCGGGGGCTGCCATGCATTTCCTGAACCATCCCTTCTAGACAAGACCACCTGGGCTGACAAGGTGCTGCCGCAAATGGCCTTTCGAATGGGTTATAGCAATTCTGAAATTATGGCAAACATGGCTCCCGACGATTTGCCTATTGTACTTGGAACAATTCCCAATAAGCCAATGGTCACACCCCAGGAATGGGAATCAATTGTTAATTATTTCGTTGCTAATTCACCAGACTCTCTCGCCATTATTGACCGACGAATAGCGGCAAAGATTGAGCAGTTCAACGTTAAACCATCCATCGCTTTTCATAAATATATTGTGACGCTCATCAAGTATGATACGCTCCATCACAAACTATTTGTGGGAAATCGTGCGTCAAAATTATATACACTGGATACCGCTTTCATAGCAAGGGATTCAATTCAACTACCTAGCCCCCCCTCTCACATTGTGTTTGGTGATGCTGAGCAATTCGTATCGGTGATGGGAATCATGGACCCCAATGATCAGTCAAAGGGGGGGCTGCTTCAGATAGACCTTAACAAAAAAACGTCCTCTTCAATTTTGGATTCCCTCAAGCGTCCTGTTTATTTTGAAAAGACCGATCTAAATGGGGATGGACGCGATGAGTTGATTGTATGTTCCTTTGGAAATTATACCGGCGCATTGCAGCTCTTTGAAGCCAGGGAAGGCAATTCGTTCATAAAGCATACCATCAATGCATTGCCCGGTGCCAGAAAAGTGGTCTGTCTCGATTTTAATCGTGATGGTCTCAAAGACATTCTTGTGTTGATGGCTCAGGGAGACGAAAGGATTGGGCTTTATATGAAGAAAGGAGGACTGCAATTCGAAGAAAAGACTTTGCTACGTTTTCCACCCGTATATGGATCTAACTTCTTTGAAATTGTGGACTTCAACAAAGACGGCCATCCGGACATCCTATATGCGAATGGTGATAACGGAGATTACTCAACTATTCTAAAGCCCTATCATGGGATCAGGATTTATCTTAACGATGGGTTGAATAATTTCAATCTATTATGGTCAACCTATATGCAAGGTGCTTCGCAGGCGCTGGCAAGAGATTTCGATCAGGACGGTGATATCGATATTGCTGCCATTGCCTTCTTTGCGGATTTTAAAAGGCATCCCGAACAAAGTTTCCTTTATTTCGAGAATCAAGGCAACAATCAGTTTGTGGCACAATCGACAGAACTGGCCGACTTGGGGCGATGGCTCGTGATGGAAGCAGAAGACTTTGATGAAGATGGTGATGTTGATATTGTATTAGGGTCAGCAAACTTCCCAGGCCTCGGGGCCCAATCGGCAAATAACAAATGGCGCAGAGCTCCGGGCACCCTTTTGATCTTTCAAAATAAATTGATCATGAAACCTTAGTCCTACTTGTCATCTTAATTGAAGCTTACTGCGCTCTACAACGCTCATGTTTGACCCCCTAGGGGTCATAGGTTTATTTTAGGGCACGTTACTATTAGCATTTGACCCCTCCGGAGTCAGTCAGCAGTGCCAAACAATCCTGAAGGGATTGAACGTTTATAGAACGGACATGCGACCATCTCCAGTCGACCCCGAAGGGTGCCGAACCAATACGGGTCTATGTCGTTTGTGGGAAAGATGAAG
>JAYVRH010000779.1:0-2940 GCA_043776495.1 Cyclobacteriaceae bacterium | reverse complement strand
TCAATCGACCGATGATCAATCTGCGATTGGTGCTGCCATTGCTACGAGCACCTTGTTTTCGGCCGTCTCTGCTTTTTCCTATTCTAAAATTAAAGGCAGATTAAGTTTTCTTTCTGTGTTTTCTATAGGATACTTACTGATGGCTGCAGGATTCATGACCATCTCCTTTGCCAGCACATATTCAATGGTTGTGATTGCAATGATGTTATCAGGGTTGGGGATGGGCATGATGATTCCCAATACAAACATGTGGGTGATGAAAATTGCTCCACCTGAAATCAGAGGGAAGGAAATCGGAAAACTTACTACTTTCTGGTTCCTTGGACAGTTCTTGTCCCCGATTATCATTTTCCCCGTGCTCAACGTGCTGTCTCTTTCCTCTACCTTTATGCTGGCAGCCGGATTGCTTTTGCTGATGTCTGTTGGCTTTCTGATATATCATTTCTCAAGAACTGAAAGCGTTTCTTAATAACTTCTAATTTTGATATGGAAGTTCAATCAATTGTTCAATTTCGATTTAATGCTTTTTGTTATTTATGAATTTTAGCCAGATCTACGTTCTTATTGTTGTAGTACTTCTGGTTTTTGCTCTTTATAGGGAGATTGTCAACCCGGGCATCGTATTCTTTTTAAGCGGTGTTGCTTTGGTCGTGGGTAAAATCATTACTCCACAAGAACTCTTAAGCGGACTTTCCAACGTCCAGATCATTATTATTTTCTTGTTGGTTACAGTTACTGCCGGAATCAGAAAGCTGGTAGCGAGTGAATTCTTCAGCAGACTCTTCAGCCATGGATTAAGGCCGCGGCAATTTTTATTGCGAATGATCATGTTTGTCTCAGTGATCTCCGCCTTTCTCAACAATACCCCGATTGTCGCTTTTATGATCCCCTATGTAAGAGAGTGGGCGCAGCGAACAGGCAACCCGGTTTCAAAATTTTTAATACCCCTTTCCTTTGCCACGGTGCTGGGTGGTATGATTACTGTGATTGGCACATCGACCAACCTGGTGCTCAATGGTCTGATCGAGGATTATAAACTGCCCTTATTGGGGTTTGAGGATTTTTTCTATCTCGGCGTCTGTGTCACGATTCTGGGATGGATTTATTTTTATTTTGTTGGATACAACTTGTTGCCGGCGTATGTCGCCAAGTTTGATACCGTGAAAGGCAACCTGAAAGAATACATTGTGGAAACGGAAATTTTTTCCGGTTCAAAAATCATAGGTAAGTCTGTGAAAGAAGCTCGGCTCAGAAGCCTGGTTGATCTTTTTCTGGTGGAGATTGCACGAGGTGAGAAAGTTATTTCTCCTGTGTCACCTGAGGAAGTGCTGGAACGTGGTGACCTACTTTACTTTTCTGGAAATACGGATGCCATTTACAACTTTATCAAAGAGCAAAACGGTCTGGGGGTGCATCAAAACCCGTTGGAATCCGGACGCTTTAATTTTCTGGAAGCTGTCGTTCCAGCCAACTCCAGTTTGGTAGGTGTTAAAATCAAGAACTCCAATTTTAGGAAAAAGTATGATGCCTCGATTGTCGCCATCCAACGGGATGGAAAAAGGTTGGGAAGCAAAGTTGGAGAGACTGTACTGCAAGGCGGCGATTTCTTGTTGCTGGTGGCCGGGGAGAATCACGAAATGCCCCTTACCTCTTCCAGTTTATTTATTGTCTCTGTGCCTAAGAGCATTGAAGCGGCAAAGCCGAAATGGTTTAAGTATGTAGGGTTGGTAAGTTTCCTCATTTTATTATCCGGTGTGTTAAACTACATTCCATTATTCTTTGCGTGCTTATTGGTGCTGTGCGTTTTTGTCTTCTTAAAAATACTTGGACTGGAAGAAATTCAGCAATCGCTTGATTTAGGCTTGCTCACGATATTGGTTTGCTCACTGGCTGTAGGCATCGCCCTCGAGAAATCCGGAGCAGCCACCTTAGTGGCGGGATGGCTGATTCAGACGGGCAAATATTTTGGTGTCGTGGCCGCACTTTCTTCTTTGTTCATGTTCACACTTATTTTGACGCAATTGATCACCAATGCCGCGGCCGTAGCCATTGTCTTCCCCGTAGCGATGTCAATGGCAAGTCAACTAAATTTACCAACCACGCCATTCTTTGTTGCCATTGCTTTTGCCGCTTCCGCATGTTTTCTTTCTCCCATCGGCTACCAGACCAATTTGATGGTTTATGGTCCAGGAGGCTATAGCTTTAAAGATTTCTTCCGGGTGGGGCTACCCCTCACGGTGATCTATGCGACAACCTGTATTTTGTTTATTACTTTATTCTACCATCTGAATTGATCAACTTTAGATGGAGCGTTAATTGAAACACTCATGACTTCAGATAACATCTTTCCATTCAGAACAAAAATTGCGGAATCGGATCGCGAAAAGCAATTAAATCAGAAAGCCCGGCTGATTTGGTTTACAGGTTTGTCAGGCTCCGGAAAGACAACACTCGCTGTTCAACTAGAAGCCTTACTCTTTGCCGAAGGCTATAAAACGTATTTGCTGGATGGCGATAACATTCGTGCCGGCTTGAATAAAAATCTTGGTTTCGGTGAAGCTGACCGCGTCGAGAATATCCGCAGGATAGGAGAAGTGTCGAAGCTTTTCCTGGATGCAGGCATCATCGTAATTGCATCTTTCATTTCGCCTTTTCGCACAGACAGAGCCCAAGTGAGAGATCTGGTGGGAGAAGACCGGTATATTGAAGTGTATGTGGATTGCCCTGTGGCAGTATGTGAACAGAGGGATGTGAAAGGGCTTTATAAGAAGGCCAGGGCTGGAGAAATTAAGAACTTTACTGGCATTAGTTCGCCCTATGAGGCGCCACAAAATCCGAACCTTGTTTTGAAATCGTCTGAAATGCCATTGGGGGATTCGATAGATTTGCTGCTGCGTATCGTCAAGCCAAAAATCCAATTCTAAATGAACCAGTATTATC
>JAYVRH010000778.1:0-2946 GCA_043776495.1 Cyclobacteriaceae bacterium | reverse complement strand
TCCCACCTGACGAGCGGGCAGGGCATGGGCATCATACGGCCTCAGCAGTATTGGCGCTGGAAGCCTTTGATTTGACGCCCCGTGCAGATTATCTGCCTGAACAGGTGCAAGAGTTTGGCACCTGGCAGGTTACAAGAATCTATACGAATACAGGTAGGTGGTGGAATCAGACCATCAATGAAAGTACACCAGGTGTGGTGTCGGTGAATATGGGCACCTACAACACGCTGCTCGGGAAATCTTATTCAGAAATCGCTGCCGAGAGCCGTTCTCAGCACAAAAGTCAGGGCTTTGGGTCATCTGGAAGACGTGGCGATTCACCAGAATACTTTGAATATGCGAAAGGGGTGAAAGCTGATAAAGATCTTTTTGATGGAATCATAACGACCTGGGCCCGTGTGAAAGGTGGGGAGAAAGTACAGCCGCTCGTGGATAAGGTTATTAAAGAATACAATCCAGTAAATCCTTCGGCTTCCATTGTAGGATTACAACAAGTAAGAATGCAGTTAGAAAGTCTTTCTCCATCGATTTGGAAGGAAAGAAAATCTAAGGAAGTAAATCAGCTGATTCAGGACTGCGCGGGCCTTTACTTTGAGGTTACGGCTGACCAGCCCTGGAAGGCGCCTGGCGAAGTGGTGATCAATACATTCGAAGTCGTCAATCGATCAGCCACACCAATCAAACTTTTACAAATCAAAAGCGGCTCATTATCAATTGATTCGGCTGTAAACACGAATCTTGACTTTAATAAACTTTACAGCTTCAAGACAAGAAAGTCACTGTCGCCTGATAGCCGATATTCTGATCCATATTGGTTGCGTGCAGACCACTCTCAAGGACTTTTCAAAGTGCCGGATGCCTCTTTCATTGGTAAACCGGAGAATGGCCCAGCCGTGATAATCGATTACATCATCGAGGTAAATGGCGAGAAGATGACACTCAGAGCCCCGCTGATTTATAAATGGACGGACCCGGTGAAAGGGGAATTGATGCGTCCATTTGAAATCGTCCCACCCATATTTATTAATCTTTCACAGAAAGTTTTCGTCCTTAAGGATTCAAATCCAAAGACCCTTGGCGTTCTGGTCAAATCGACTTCCGGAAACAAGTTGTCAGGATCTCTAAAGCTTGCTTTGCCTGCTGGCTGGAGATCGGAGCCAGCATCGGTGGCCATCGAACTTGGCAAGCGAGGTGAGGAGCAGAAGATTGATTTTATGATATTCCCTGCTCAGGGCGAAGGTTCGTTTTCAGTTACAGCCCAGGCCGACGTAGGCGGGAAATCCTATGCTTCGGCTGTTCAGACAATAACCTACGACCATATTCCATTTCAAACTCTTTTGCCTCCGTCTAAAGCCAGCATCGTGAGGTTTGATATCAAGAAAGAGGGCCAGGTGGTAGGATATATTCGTGGGGCGGGTGATGAAATTCCAGATGCCTTGAGGAATATTGGGTACGAAGTATGGGAGATGAAAGATGAGGAGGTCACTCCCTCTAACCTTAAAAAGCTGGATGCTTTGGTTCTGGGTGTGAGAGCATTGAATACAAATGAACGAATTCAGCACTTTATGCCAGACCTGCTGGAATATGTTAAGAACGGAGGCACCATGGTGGTGCAATACAATACCAATCACGACCTGGAGGTAGACAAATTCTCACCTTACCCAATGACTTTGTCCCGCGACCGGGTAACGGAAGAAAGCAGCGAAGTGAGGATCTTAAAGCCCGATCATCCCGCCTTAAACTATCCAAACAAAATTACATCGGATGACTTCAAAGGATGGGTTCAGGAGCGGGGACTTTACTATCCCAATAAGTGGGATCAGAATTTTGAGGCGTTGATATCCAGCAACGATGCCGGCGAGCCCGCCAGGGACGGTGGTTTGCTCATTGCCAAGTATGGTAATGGGTACTATGTGTATACCGGACTATCATTTTTTCGTGAATTACCAGAGGGCGTTGCGGGTGCTTATAAATTATTTGCCAATCTTACATCGTTGGGCAAGGCTCCAAAACCTCAAAGTCAAAAGGTAAAAACATCTAAATAATGGAATCTTCATCAAATGAAAAGCCTCCGGTCTTCCAGCGTTGGAGCCGCTGGTATTGGCTCGTGGTGGCGGTGATGATCGTCCAGATCGTGATCTACTCCCTCATTACGTTTTCTTTTTCATGAACGCCATTGACTGGATAATCCTGTTTGGCACGCTGGCGTTGATTGTCGGCTATGGGGCATGGAAGACCCGCGGCGCCAAAAATATGGAAGGCTACCTGTTGGGCAACAAGAGCCTGCCATGGTGGACGGTTTGTCTATCAATCATGGCAACCCAGGCCAGCGCCATTACCTTTCTTTCGACGACCGGACAGGCCTACGAAGATGGGATGCGTTTTATTCAATTTTATTTTGGCCTGCCGCTGGCGATGATCATTCTATCCGTTACCGCAGTGCCATTGTATCATAAGCTCAAAGTGTTTACGGCCTATGAATATTTAGAGACCCGCTTTGATCGCAAGACCCGAACCCTCGCAGCATTTTTCTTTTTGATGTTGCGTGGTCTGTCGGTGGGCATTACATTATACGCTCCGTCACTCATCCTTTCAACGATCCTTGGGTGGAATATTAACCTCACGACAATATTGATCGGATCTTTGGTTCTCATGTATACTGTGGCCGGTGGAACAAAGGCAGTGAGCATTACACAGAAATACCAGTTGACCGTCATCATGACTGGAATGCTCGTGGCGGGGTGGATTGCTTTTTCAAAACTACCTGAAGAAATTTCTTTTGGTAATACATTCCAATTGGCGGGGGAGATGGGCAAACTAAATCTTATCAACCTGTCATTCAATCTCTCAGACCGTTATAACATTTGGTCGGGTCTGATCGGAGGGTTGTTTTTGTTTCTGTCATACTTTGGCGCAGACCAATCGCAAGTGGGACGATACTTATCC
>JAYVRH010000777.1:0-2946 GCA_043776495.1 Cyclobacteriaceae bacterium | reverse complement strand
ATGATAATTTCGTTTACCAAAAGTTTTGAAGAATACGAATGCCTGGACTTACGCAAACCATTAAATATTTGCATTCTTCTTAGCGTTCTTTGCGTCTTTGCGTGAAAAAATCAAAAGTCATGCGTAACTCCAGTAAATACTCAAAGTTAAGTCACTTTTATTCAACATGATAATTCTAACTCAATTGCAAGTCATGGGTCAGTTAAAGAAGGGAAAATTTCTGGATACCAAGGCACAATACTTTACGGATAAATTCTTAGCGTCTTGGTGGCAAAAGGGCTATCAGTCAATTCTCAAACTGACCCACTAGCCAATCTCATCTCCGACCTGAGCAGCGGACAGATTTTATATCGCTCGTCCGCAGTGTCTCTATGTACAGCATCCAACAATGCGCACACATGGCTTAGTCCTATTCTTAGTCCCCATTCAAAAGGGCCAAAGGGATAATTCGTACCCAACTTCATCGCCAGATCAACATCATCGCGGGTAGCGGTACCTTCCTCCACGGTACAGTAAGCCTCATTAATGATCATACAAACAACCCTGGGGGTCACCAATCCCACGCGATCCGCCACGACCCGATAGTCGGTTTTAAGTTCATGGCACACTTCTTTCAATTTGTTCAAATCACGTTCATGTCTCACACACACCTCCATAATTTCACCATTCAAAAAACCGGGCATTCCACAAAATCCAAAAAATAGAATTTGGGTTGATGCATCGCTCAATTGCTTCAGGCTGATCGTTGAAACATCAAGAAATACGATGGGGGCGGATGGTCCCTGATATCGCTTGATTGCGGAAGAATCATGACCTATGGTGAAATCAAAAACCACATCATATTTTGTGAATGTAATTTCCTGTCCCAATTTACCTTCCTCCAATGCATACGTATGGCTCCTGCCAAATTTCTGCCTGGCTTCCTCCAGGTTTTCAAGGTGCCCAACGATGAGAATCTCCATTTCGGAATTTACGACTACGCTTAATTTAATTAATTCAAACACTAATATAAAGGCCTGTATATCAACATTAAGCTGTAATTCAAATAGCGAATAAGCTTCGTCGTACACTGTAATGAGAGCCTTCACATGCTTTCACCTGAGAATTTTCTGATATTTGATCAAAAGTAACACGAAGTCGATTATGTCAAAAAATGTCATCTATTCAGCAAATGCGCCCGAGCCCATCGGACCCTACAGCCAGGCCATTCAAGCTGGCAATTTACTTTTTGTTTCCGGACAGGTAGCCATTCAAAAATCCACCGGTAATCTCATGATGGGTAATATCCAGGAGGAGACGCACCAGGTGATGAAAAATCTGAACGAAGTGCTGAAGGCCGCAAATATGGACTTCACTCAGGTCGTAAAGTGCACGATATTCTTAAAGGACATGAATGATTTTCCGAAAGTAAACGAAGTTTATGGTTCCTACTTCTCAAGTCAGCCACCTGCGCGGGAGACTGTGGAGGTGAGCCGTCTGCCAAAAGATGTGAATGTAGAAATTTCCTGCATTGCGGTGAAGTGATCTCACTGCTTCCAGCTTTCCATGAGACCATTGTTCTCCCCAAAGGGGTAAGTTACATTTATCAAACACTTTCAACTGCCACTTCCAATAAACCGTTTATACAGTCAGATGAAAAGAACCTTTTCTTCAACGGCTGGGTAAAGGAAGAAAAATTCAGAATCTCATTGAGGGTCCACAGGGCTAACCATTACTTACCCCTTGTCATCGGGCAGATTGAATCCTCTACTTCTGGCAGTATTCTTCTGGTAGATTATGTGTTGTTCCCTACCATCCGGCTTCTCTTAACGCTCTGGTCGATTTTGCTCACGCTCGGTTCATTGATGGGCTCCTATCAGACGAAAAATATCGTCTATCTCTTTGGTGGGCTTCTAATTATTGTTCTCATACATGCCATCGTTTGGTCCAACTTCAAGCTCCAGCTTAAGCCTACACGGGAAGCTCTTCATCGCCTCCTTTCGTAACGGAATTTGTACATTTAAGGCCCATTTCTTCAACACTTAATGAGAGAAGTTCGAGTCAGATTTGCTCCCAGTCCTACCGGAGCCCTTCACATTGGCGGCGTGCGTACAGCGCTGTACAATTACTTGCTTGCGCGAAAGCACAAGGGCACCATGATCTTACGAATCGAAGACACAGACCAGTCGCGATATGTCCCTGGAGCAGAAAAATATATTTTGGAATCACTCGCCTGGACAGGAATTAAGATTGACGAAGGTGTAGGCGTTGGCGGACCGCACGCACCCTACCGCCAATCGGAGCGGAAGCACTTGTATAAACAATATGCTCTTAGACTGATTGAAGATAGAAAGGCATACTATGCTTTTGATACCGAAGAAGAAGTGGAAGCCATGCGCAAAAGTGCACCCAATGCGCAATACGACGGCGCGACGCGCTTGCAAATGAAGAACTCGCTTACATTCTCGGAAAGTGAAGTTTCACAAAAGTTATTGGCTGGAGAAAAATATGTGATCCGAATGATGGTACCCCAGAATCTAGAAATCCATCTCACCGATTTGATCCGCGGGCTGATCATTTTCGATTCATCCCAAATAGATGATAAAGTCCTCATGAAATCAGATGGGATGCCCACGTATCACCTGGCCAACGTGGTGGACGACTATTTAATGAAAATCTCTCACGTCATCCGGGGCGAAGAATGGCTTCCTTCTGCCCCATTGCATGTGCTCTTGTATAAATGCTTAGGCTGGGAAACTGAGATGCCTCAATTTGCTCACCTTCCACTTCTACTAAAACCCGATGGCAATGGAAAACTCAGCAAACGTGACGCGGACAAAATGGGGTTCCCAATCTTTCCACTCAATTGGCCAGACCCTCAAAGCGGTCAGGTCGCAATCGGTTATAAAGAAGCGGGGTACCTCCCTGAAGCACTGATCAATTTTCTGGCATTTCTAGGCTGGAACC
>JAYVRH010000776.1:0-2953 GCA_043776495.1 Cyclobacteriaceae bacterium | reverse complement strand
TAATGGCGCAAACACTGCGTTGCATTAAACCGTTTTCATTGAGCGCCTCTTTGCCCGTGTTATCTTTTAATTCATCCGGAACTTTTACAAAGAGCAATCCACTGCGAATACCCAACGCATAGCACGTTTCCAATTCTTTCACGGCCAAATCAAGGGAGAACCGAAAATATCCGGGCATGGAAGAAATTTCATCCTGAATACCCTGTCCTTCCATTATGAAAACCGGAACAATAAAATCGGATGGCTGTAAGAATGTTTCGCGCACCATGGCGCGCATGGAAGCTGAGTTTCTTAAAATTCGATTTCGCCTGATCATATCGTATTATTTAAACCCAGTTGCGGGGATGCTGTAAAACTTGAACTAATTTTTCCTCTTCACTTCCCGGTGCGGGCTTGAAATTGTAGTCAAAGCGAACTGTAGGCGGTAAACTCATCAATATACTCTCCGTTCTTCCATTCGTTCGAATTCCGAATAACGTCCCGCGGTCGTGGAGCAGATTAAACTCTACATAACGTCCTCTACGGATTTCCTGCCAATATTTTTGGTTCGCAGAAAAGGATGTTTGCTTTCGTTTGGAGATGATTGGCAAATAGCCTTCTAAAAACGCTACACCGTTGGCCTCCGCAAACTTCTGCCAAAATCTGAGATCACGATTCCCCTCGCCTCGGAGATGGTCAAAGAAAATACCGCCTATGCCTCTTCGCTCTTCCCCGCGGTGGTGATTACTGAAATATTGATCGCATTGCAACTTAAATACTGGATAGATCGATTGATCAAAAGCATCACAAGATTTCTTTTGAATATTGTGAAAATGCACAGCATCTTCCTCAAATAAATAGTAAGGAGTTAGATCAGTACCTCCGCCAAACCAGGCATCTTGTATCTTTCCTGCCTCATCATATAATTCAAAGTAGCGCCAGTTAGCATGAATAGTTGGAACAAACGGGTTGAACGGATGAATCACTAAAGACAAACCAGAGGCAAAGAAAGAAGCACCCTCCACTTTTAATTGCTGTGCTGCTTGGGGTGACAACACACCTTGCACCACGGAAACATTAACTCCACCTTTTTCAAAAACAGCTCCACCACTCATCACGCGCGAATCTCCGCCACCACCTTCTGGTCGTTCCCAAACATCAGAACAGAAATGAGCTTTGCCGTCAATCTTCTCCAATCCAGCGCAAATGGTTTGCTGAAGTGTGCGAATGTGAGTCGTGAACTGATCCTTAACAGAGGTCATCGCTATATTCCTTTACCGCATCAACAAAAGCTTTGGCGTGATCCACAGGGATGTTGGGCACGATACCGTGTCCCAGGTTTGCGATGTAGGCCTGGGCTCCAAAAGCGTTAATCATCTTATGCACTTGTTTTTTCAATTCGGGAATTGGCCCGAGTAGTTTAATGGGATCAAAATTTCCCTGTAGCGTCACCCTACCTTGCGTCTCCATACGCGCTTTCTCCGGGCCAGTGTTCCAGTCAATGCCAATGGCCGACACAGATTTATTTTTTGACAAGGACTCTAATGCATAAGCACTTCCTTTCGGAAACAGGATGACCGGGCCATAAGGTGCCACAGCCTCAGCAATCTGTACCAGATAAAGCCCGGCAAATTGGTCGAAGTCTTCGGGGCTAAGCAGACCACTCCAACTATCAAATAGTTGTACCACATCGGCACCTGCATTTAGTTGTGCCTTCAGGTAAGTGATTGTTGCTGCTGTGATTTTAGCGAGCAGCCGGTGAGCCAACTCAGGCTGAGTGAAACAGAATGCTTTTGCTTTTTCAAAACCTTTGCTACTCTTCCCCTCAACCATGTAGCAAAGCAGCGTAAACGGTGCACCGGCAAAACCAATCAGCGGCACGCGATTATTCAATTCCTTCTTCGTCAGTGTTAGTGCATTGAACATATATTTCAATTCACCTTCTACATCCAAGTTCAACTGATCAACATCCGCTGATGTGGCAATTATCTTGGGAAGCTGAGGACCCTTTCCTTCTTCCATTAGTACCGTTAATCCCATCGCTTGTGGAATCACCAGGATGTCAGAGAAAATAATCGCAGCATCCACACCGATGAGGTCTACCGGCTGAAGCGTAATTTCACAAGCCAGTTCGGGTGTTTGTACACGCGTAAAAAAATCATACTTGCCTTTTAGTTTGAGATACTGCGGTAAATAGCGGCCCGCCTGACGCATCATCCATACAGGAGGGCGCGATACTTTTTCCTTCCTCAGGGCTTTTAGCAATAGATCATTTTTCAGCATGGACTAATTGGGTTATAAAAGTGAATAATCTTTTCTATCAATGATTCGGGGGTTGAATTGTCTGCGATTTGAATTTCTGATAAACCAATTTGTTGCGCCTGATGAGCTGTGGTATGCCCCAAGCAAAATGCTGTGCAATCAGTGCCCTTATTCAGCACCTGATAGCTATCCACTCCACTCGGGCTAAAAAAAAGAATACCCTGGTAGCCCGGTTTCATTAACATGGGAGTAAGTTCAGTTTTATAGGCGGCAATTTCCTGAACCTCCAGTCCTTTAGACCTTAACTTATTCGGCAGTTCATCGCGTCTGAGGTTGCCACAGATATATGTGATGCGTTCGATGGATTTATCTTTCAGGATAACATCGGCTAGTGATGTGCCATCGTGACCAACACCGGCTACTTGAAATCCGTGCTGCGCTGCCAATGCTTTCGTTCGATGTGATAAACAATAAATCGAATAGTGGTTGATGTCTAAACCGAACTCTTTGATAATCTCTATCCATGCCCTCACACCCATTTTGCTGGTGAATACGAGTGTTGTGTTAATGGAATTGACCAGAAGATTTTGTGGTATAACCACCGTCCTTCGAATAAAATCTTCCTGAGCTACATGTATATTGGCCAAGGCCAACGTCTCCAATAATTCAGAGCTTAGTTTTCTAGTAGAGACGAGTTGAACAGATGTTTTCA
>JAYVRH010000775.1:0-9975 GCA_043776495.1 Cyclobacteriaceae bacterium | reverse complement strand
TACTTGGTGTTATTCCTGCGAGGTTTGCTTCTTCCCGATTTCCAGGGAAACCACTTGCTGATTTATTGGGAAAATCAATGGTGGAGCGGGTGTACATGCAATGCAAGAAGGCAAGACGTCTAAATGAAATTGTGGTAGCTACCGACCATCAGAAGATTTTTGAACACGTAATCGGCTTTGGAGGAAATGCGTGTCTTACTTCCGATCAGCACCCGAGTGGCACCGATCGTTGTTGCGAAGCAATGGAATTGCAAAAATCATCATTCGATTTTGTGATCAATATACAGGGCGATGAACCATTTATCAATCCTCAGCAAATTGATTTGCTCTGTCATTCGCTCGATGCAACCACCGAATTGGCTACTTTAATTCAAAAGATTATTTCTATTGATCAAATCATTTCTCCCAATGAGGCTAAGGTTGTGATCAATAAAAACAAGGAAGCACTCTACTTCAGCCGGTCGCCGATTCCTTATGTCCAAAAGAAAGAGCAAACAGAGTGGTTAAGCCACGCCACCTTCTATCGTCACGTCGGGCTATATGCATACCGCGAGGATATACTGAAACAAATTACTGAACTCGCTGTCTCCAATCTTGAAACAGCAGAATCCCTTGAGCAATTGCGATGGATTGAAAATGGGTTTAAAATCAAAACGGTAGAAACCGACATTGAGGAGGGGATGTGTATCGACACCCCTGAGGATCTGACAAGGGCGATCGACCACTTGATGAAACTCAAAAACCATACAATTTGAAATGGATGAAACACCTCACACCCGGGAAAACGCACTCCGTTTTTTTATCAACTATACAAACGAAAATCAGCGGCTGCTACAACATAAAACGGTGATCGATCTTTCTGCCGGCAGCGGTTTTATTTCTCATCTATTTGAAGAGGCAGAAAGCCGGGTACTTCCTTTCGATCTTTTTCCTGAAAACAACAGGTTTGCGTTTGCTCCATGCCAATCCGTCAATCTCCAGGAAACCCTTCCGATCGCATCCTCTTTAGCAGATTATGTAATCCTGGCGGAAACAATTGAACACCTACCCGACCAGCTTTTCCTCTTTAGAGAAGTGTCGAGGATCCTGAAAAAAGGCGGGAGTCTTTTGCTGACTACGCCAAATACATCCTCTCTTAGGGGCCGGTTGTCCCAGTTCCTTTCCGAAAGTGAACATTATGGGAGTCCGCCTCCCAATGAAATCTCTGCTCACGTAAACTGGGGCCTTGGCCAGAAGTATTTTGGCAAACTATTCTTAAGTGGCGTTCTGCGTTTGAGGACACTCGCAGCCATGAATCAATTGAAAATAAAGGTCATTCATCCTTCGCCACGGAGTTCCACTTCGTATCTCCTCCTTTTCACTTACCCATTAATCTATCTCTTTGCCGCTCGGATGAGGAACAGACAGACTAAGAAAGACCCTGTGCACTCCGAAGTCTACCAGGAAATTTTCAAGCTAAACACTTCATGGAACATACTCCTCTCAAAACATCTCCTCATGGAATTTGAGCGTCAGTGATCAGGGCCTTCATACCGAGTTTTTCAATCGCAAATTTCCGGACTTCCTTTGAAACAGTTTCAAGGTCCTTTGAAACGATGTGAGAACCAAGTACATGTCCTCCACCATTTGGAATGGGCACGGCCATCTTGAGTGAGTCAGGGGTACTCAGTTGGTTATTCATCTCAAGCATTGCACTGACTTTCACAGTCGGGTCTTGCTCCTGTTCATTTTTATAATAATAAAGTGTCAGGCAGGGTTGCCTCACTTTTTCAAAAGTGCTTTTGTTCATTTTGTCTTCAAGCAGTTCCTCCAGTTGACACACTGCCTCAAACCGGTATTTATCATTCCAATACTGATTATTCAGTTTCATGTCGACTCCCGGCTTTGCTTTAGAAATATTATACTTTCCTCCCATCACCAGTCTGACCAGTTGCAATCCCCATGGATTATTTGAAATCCAGGCAGCGGGATCGTTGATGGCGATATTGGGAGACATATTAATCAACGCAAACACATCTTCAGGGTACTCTGCAGCAAGCACGAGTGCCATCGTGCCCCCGGTTGATGTACTCATCAGAATTACCTTTTCACCCAGCGCTTTGCCAATAGCAAGTGCTTCCTTGCTGCTCCTCCACCAGCGATCAGGGGTGAAATACAAAAGTTGTTCTGTGGTATCAATACCATGGTCTGACATTCGGGCGAGGTAAAGATTACAGCCGAATGTTTTTGCAAAGCGCTCATGGATCGGGTCGCCTTCCTCCTGGCTTGCTGCAAAGCCATGCAGGTAAACCACACTATAGGCTGTTTTTCTTCTGGAAGAATCTGCCCAGACAATCCTTGCCTCATTGTCAGGTTTAAGCTTATGTGCTGCCTCCCGGGTCTTCACATAAGCTTCCAGATTTGCAGGATCCTGCGGTACAACTGTGTGATCCATATTCCAAACAGGCTGGTCAGGTTCTGGGCCCATGAAATAGATACCCACAAGCAGGATGATTGGGAACGTAATAAAAATGAATCGTCTGGACATTGCACTTATTTTAGAGTAAGGTAGAATATTGATCGTTAGTTTTCAAGTTTCAAATATTCAGGTTCCAAGTTTCGAGTTCCAAGTTGTTTCATATTTTTCACATTTTTAGTCCTACGCCTTACACTTACGCACTTCACCATAGTTTTCGCTATGTCGGTTTAGGCAAGTTGTCCACTTATGGTAAAAGGATCCAAAAATAGTAAATTTGACCCATGGAGGATATTAGATGGATACGGCGATTTTCCAGTTTCAGAAAGGCATTATAGAGACACGCTCTATATTCTTGCCTTCACCAAACAAAACGACATCAGCGTTCACTATGGAAGTAATGGCTCAAGCCTTGCGCATGGATCAAAAAATCAAACTGAAAATTATACGACCACTAATTTTTATAACAACGTGAATGATGTGCTTGGGTTTGGTTTGACCTATAAGATCATAGATTTTGATTTATACTATTCTCTTCCAACAACTCAATTACAAGAAGAAGGGCTCCAGAATCTCGAACAATTCAGATTGTCAGGCACCTATTATAGTCGTCGGTTGGCGATTGGAGGTTGGGGATGGAAAGTCAGGGGCTCATCATCTCCGACCTGCAGAAGGATTCCAGTCCAGCCCTGATGTTCATCTCCCTCGACTTGGATTACGATTCACGCTCAATTTTAATCCAAGTCAATACTCTTTTAAGGGTGCCAACTTTCAAAACCAACTACAGAGAAAAAGTAGTGGGGCATTTTTGTTGCGCCTTGAATCCTATTACCGGAAGATTGGAGTGGGGACCACACTGGTACCTTCGGCCCTCGACCAAGCCGTGACCTATGGTGAGCCGACAGGCCTTCGCTACGTCACTTCACTTCACCTGGAGTGAACATTCTTCCTATGGATATAATGTTGCTATAAAGAATGGAAAGTTTTTTTGTCACCCATCATTATGATTGGCGATGGAGTTGCCGTCAGTGCATACAAAGGCAATGTCGCAGAACAAGCCATCGTCAATACTGAATGGGCGGGTGTGGCAGTCTTGAATATGGGATATAACGGGAACCGCATATAAGTAGCGTTGCGTTCACTTTATGAGGTTCGCTACTTCAAGTTAGATCCGTCTTACTTTACCAGCTCGGATATCAAAATTGGAATCACGGCTGGCTATAGATTTAATGATCTTGAAAAGTTTATGCCAAGATTTTGAAGCCTTCCTAGAATCATGCAAGGATCTGAATTATGCCAAGCACCAACGAAAGGAACAAGGTAGGGATCAGCACAAGCATAAAGCCAATAATGACAAGAAACACTTTCGCAACAGTGGCGACTGAGCCGTCCTTATACACCTTGCTCATTGAGATGAAGGTATAAGGCAATTGGGTCATTATACTAAAGATGACAGCGGGTCCATACCACCCGAACACGAGTAATGGTATTAATGCAATGTTTCTCAGCAATCCAAAACTAATCATGTGAAGCGAATAATAAAGATGCTCAACGTAGTATTTCCCCTGCTTCAGATATAAAAGCTTCAAATAAAGGGCCAACACAAAGACCACAAAATAGAAAAGGATATTAAGATTAGCCTTAAGTTTTTCATTCAACAAGTCGTTGAAGCTTTCGTGCGATAATCCACTTTTTAGTTCATATTGTTCGATGGTGGTATGAAATCCAGGTATCATCTGGAAAATAGGAAAACGATCGACTGTAAAAACATCTCCTGATCCGGACAAACTGAATACCAGAAAATGCAACACAACGACAATGGTATAAAGACGGAAAGGTTTGATATAGGGGACCTTCCTGCCAGCAATGACTTCGTTGGTCAGGAAGCCCGGCTTTGTCAATAGCAGCCGGATGGTTCTTAAGAATTTTGAGTCAACACTAAATACCTCTTCAAAGGCATCCTTAAGAAAGAAGACGAGCCCCAGCTCTTTCTTATCAGAAACGATCTTTTCGCCACAATGAGAGCAATAGATGCCCTTCACATCCTTTCCACAACTGGGGCAACTTGATTGAACCTGGATCAATTGAATTCCAAGTTATGAAATAGAACTAATTCAACAATTAAAAAGCCGCCCCAATTAGTGAGGGCGGCTTTCAGTTTAAAAAAACATTCGACCAGGGCAGTCAAAAAATCCATGCCTTCGTTTTCCCGAAAACAAGTAACTGCAAATACTACTCCCGATCAAAAAGAAGGCACTCCGGCACCGGCAAAAAAATATTTACCACCAACAACCACTACGAATGGAGTAAATGACCAGTCGTGCCGGAAATGCCATGTCTTTAATATTTACGAGCTACGATTTTAGCTTTATGATTTATCCAATCGTAAATCGTAAATCCTTTATTAGTCCACATTATCATGCAAAAACTTATTATTACCCAAAAGATTGCTATCCTCATTCAAATGGTACTTGGATATGAATCGTTCGGAAGAATGTGGCACGTTGTCCATCTTTACTCCTCTCCGCAGGTAGGCAGGAAGGGTCCATTTTTCATTAAACTCTTCTTTGCTCATCTCCTGCTTTTTGGCTGCTTTCAATTTCTCCCTTCTTTCTTTTGCTTGCTGCTCAAGGCGTTGCTTGGTTTTTCGTTGCTCCATCATACCTTCTGAATTAATTACTTGATCGGCAGAAACCGCTTTCCCATTTTCAAATTCATCTTCATCGACTCTGGACCTGCTGATGTCTTCTTCGTCGTCATCCTCTTCTTCAAATTTCCTTGCGATGACATCTTCCTGGTCAAACAAGCTTAGGGTGCGTTCTTCCAAAGGAGCTTCTTCTTTTCTTGGTTTCTCCTCAGGCTTGGTATAGAGAATCTTCTCCTCTGGCGCCTTGACCACAGGCACTTCCTCCAATGGCTTCTTCATTGCCAGAATTTCTTCCACGGGAACCTTCTCTACAGGAACTTCTTCCGCGAGGTTCTTCACCACAGGAAGTTCCTCAACCAGGGTCTTCATTACTGGTACTTCTTCCTGCTCCATGACGATTTGCTTTTCCTCAGGGATATCAAAGAATGGTTCATCTTTAATAGGTTCTGAGTAGATCATTTCATCATAAATTTTTAATTCAATTTCCTGGTTTCGCTCATTCACCGAGTTATCCGCCAGCACGGTGGTCATAAAATCACTCTTTTCGAGATCAAGGACCTTGCGCTCCTCCACT
Organism: Cyclobacteriaceae bacterium; assembly: GCA_043776495.1. GTDB lineage: Bacteria > Bacteroidota > Bacteroidia > Cytophagales > Cyclobacteriaceae > ELB16-189. The sequence continues at coordinate 4,299 of JAYVRH010000775.1, read as the reverse complement.
TTCCGTGCTGCAGTTCTTCCATCCCCTGCAAATCCTGTAGCAATCACAGTGACGCGGATGCTATGCCCCAATGCTGCGTCGACACCATGACCGAAGATTACTTCACATTCATCGCCGGCTTGTTCCTGGATATATTCTGTGATCTGACTCAGTTCATCCATTTGTAATTCAGCTTCTTCACCCGAGATAATAGAAAGCAAAATCCTCTTTGCTCCCATGATATCCTTGTTGTCCAGCAACGGTGAAGCGAGCGCCTGCTCTGCAGCCCGAATGGCGCGGTTTTCTCCAGTGGTTTCAGCTGATCCCATCACGGCCGCACCTGCATTAAGCATGACGGTACGTACATCCTGAAAATCAACATTTACATATCCTGCCAGCGTAATAATTTCAGCGATCCCTTTCGCAGCCGTAGTCAACACTCCGTCAGCTTCACCAAAAGCCTGGCTAATGGAAAGGTTTCCAAACATCTGTCGCAATTGATCATTCAGAATCGCTAGTACCGTATCACAACTATTCCGCATGCCATCCAATCCAGCTTGTCCTTGTGCAATCTTCTTACGCCCTTCAAAACCAAAAGGCATGGTCACAATTCCTACGGTGAGGATATCCATTTCTTTTGCAATCCTGGCAATAACCGGCGCTGCGCCTGTGCCGGTACCGCCACCCATGCCTGCGGTAACGAAAACCATTTTAGTACCTGTGAGCATTTCACGGATTTGCTCTTTACTTTCCATGGCTGCCGCTCGACCAACTTCGGGATTCGCTCCACATCCGAGTCCTTCTGTAAGGTTGGTTCCGATCTGTAACTTGGTTGGCACCGGACTGCTGTTCAGTGCCTGCAAGTCTGTGTTGCACACGATGAACTCAACATCCTTGATGCCGAGACGGTACATGTGGTTCACTGCATTGCTGCCTCCTCCACCCACACCAATCACCTTGATGATCGATTTGTGGTGCCTCGGCAAATCAAATTTGTAGGTTGCTCCAGGTTGAAACATGATATTATTGGTTAATAGTGGTTAAAAAATTATGATATGAGAATATTGTTATCGAATTCATTAAATGAGATTTATTAAGTCTTGCGGTTATACTGCCTTTATTTTCGTTCATCCTTTTAATCCTTAATCCGAGCTCAGTACTCATTTTTCTCACCGAGGTCATCAATCAACAATCCTTTCGTTTTATTCAGAATGCTGGTGAAAAAATCGGAAGCAGGCTTCACTTTCTTTACCTTCACCATGGCCCGGTTTTCTTTTGCTTCCCGATAGCGCTCTTCACGCTCATCCAGTGAACGGAACCCGGCCAGAACCAGACCGACCGCTGTTGCATACATCGGACTTTTTACGGCTTCAAGCTTACTCTTGCCAAGGTGCTCGTTAGGATATCCAATGCGAGTATCCATGCCCGTCATATATTCAACAAGATGCTTCAGACTATTGAGTTGAGACCCACCACCCGTGATGACAATACCTCCCGCAAGCCTGTTTTCAAATCCACAGCTTATTATTTCTGTATGAACCATTTCCACGATTTCTTCCATCCTCGCCTGAATGATATTGGACAGGTTTTTCACTGAAATTTCTTTCGCAGAACGGTTGCGGATGCCTGGAATAGAAACGATTTCATTTGGACTTGCTTCTTCCGCAATTGCTTTTCCAAATTTTGTCTTCAATTGTTCAGCTTGCTTTGCCATCACCATCAAGCCTGTCTGAATGTCATTGGTTAAAATATTCCCGCCGAACGGGATGACTGATGTGTGGCGAATGATATTGTCATAAAATATTGCGATGTCTGTCGTACCGCCACCGATGTCGATGAGACACACTCCTGCCTCCTTCTCCTCGTCGCTGAGTACGGCAAGACTTGAAGCGAGCGGTTCGAGTATCAAGTCTTCAATTTCCAATCCAGCCCTTCGCACACATTTGTTGATGTTGTTGATGGCACTGGTCTGAGCAGTGATAATATGAAAATCTGCTTCCAGTTTCACACCACTCATGCCCACCGGATCTTTAATACCTTCTTCATAGTCGACGGTGTAGTCCTGCGGCATCACATGGATGATCTCACTCCCGGGCGGGATGACGATGCGATACATGTCTTCTGTGAGGCGGGTTACATCTTCGATGCTGATCTCATCGTCATTTGATGTGCGGGTGATGCTGCCATGATGGATCGTGCTGCGGATGTGTTGCCCTGCAATTCCAACATTGACTACGCCAATGTCAATGCCTGACATATCACTGGCCTCTTTCACCGCTTTCCCAATGGCAAACACAGTTTTATCAATATTCGTGACGATGCCTTTGATAACACCCTCCGACTCCGCTTTGCCCATGCCAAGCACTTCGAGTTTGCCATACTCATTCTTACGACCGACGATGGCGCAGATCTTTGTGGTTCCGATATCCAGGCCAACTACTATTTTCTCTTTTTCCATGGTTTTTTTTCTTTATGGTGGTTGTGTTCAGTGTTTAAAAAATATATCGTTCATTCGTATTACTCAGCAATTACTTGTCCCTCATACTTCAAATTCACCCTTTCATATCTCGTCCACCCCTTTTGAGGGAGTACCTCTTTATAAAAAACGAGCAGCTTCCTGAACTTTGATTCAAAATTGTCAGGTGTCCCAAACTCCACCAATTGGCCAGTAACCTGGGGATAGAGGGTGATCTCTCCATGGTTGTTGATGTCCATTTGAGCAATTTGGGCTTTCCAAAAAGGGTCAACCGTAATGAACTCGATCATCTCCATCAGAACTCGTCCTTCTTCAAATTTCATCAGGTCTCCTTTTTCGAGCAGTTCTTTCACAAATCTCCCGCTGATGATCATCACACGTGAGGTGAACTTATCAGAAACCCCCATGATGATTCCTTCTTCAGAGATATATGCGTCCGGCGCATCTTCCTGAACGATCCTGGCAATGGGTCTTCTTAAATCAATGCTGACAATCAGGTTCCCTTTGTGATCACCAAAGAGCTCAGCTTCCTTTATGTGTTTATCATACTTTAATTTCGTCTCGATTGCTTTGAGATTAATCCGTGCAAGGCCAATTCCCTTTATCGATTGCCCACTGGTCTCCACCAACCGGAGTATATCCTCCTCATCCAAAAAATGGTTGTCGTTGATATTCTCAATTTCTACAATGATGTCTTTGCACAACGCTCCTCCCTGTTTGCGCTCACTGAAAGCAATCAGGAATGACAGGCCGATGAGGGCCACCCCAATCCTGATCTCTTTTCGGATGTTTAATTTAAACTTCATATTTTCTTTGCCAGCAAATCCTTTATCGGTTTCACAAACGAATCGATATCACCTGCTCCCACCGTGGCGATAATTTCTATGTCAAGTGACTCCAGCGTACTCAATAAATTGTTCTTACCACAACTAATCTTAATAGGGCTCGTCACATTCTTAAATATCAAATCTGATGTTACACCCGGAATGGGCAATTCCCTGGCTGGATAAATATCCAACAGTACCAATTGATCGGCCAGACTCAGACTTTTTGCAAAACCATCTGCGAAGTCGCGGGTGCGCGTGAAAAGGTGCGGCTGGAAGACTACTGTAATTTTCTTTCCGGCATACATCGACTTTAGAGACCTAAGGAACGCTTCAATCTCAGCGGGGTGATGGGCATAGTCATCAATGAATACTTTTCCACCCTGGCGTAAAACAAATTCGAATCTGCGCTTCACACCTTTGAAAGATTTCAAAGCGGTTCTAACCGTGTCATCATCAATCCCCATCTCTTTCACCGCCACGGCAGCCGCAATTGCATTCTCCACATTATGAAAACCAGGGATGCCCAGCTGAATATTTTCGATCTTCTCCTGCTTGCCATCGGGGCCAACGCCATGAAGATCGAATCTAAAAAATCCACTATCCGTGGTGAGGTTGCCGGCAAAAAATTGTCCCTGATTTAAACCATAGGTTTTTTTCTGAATGAGGGGAGCGGATTCTCCAAGTTTCTCTACTGTTTGATGGATCACCAACGTTCCATTCTTGTCAATTTGCTTAATGAAATCTCTAAAGGAAACCAACATGCTTTCATGATCCCCATAAATATCCAGGTGATCAGGATCTGCTGAAGTGACAACTGCGACATCCGGAAACAAGCGAAGGAAGGAACGGTCAAATTCATCTGCTTCCGCTACCACAATCGTATCCTTATTTACTTCTCCCTGCATGATAAGATTAGAATCATAGTTGGAAGCAATGCCTCCGAGAAAAGCGACCATGTCCTTGCCTGCCACTTTCAAAATGTGAGCGATGAGGGAGGAAGTCGTTGTCTTTCCATGC
>JAYVRH010000774.1:0-10002 GCA_043776495.1 Cyclobacteriaceae bacterium | reverse complement strand
AACGATCGCATTGACGGAGGTTAAGTCATTGAATCGAAAGTCTTAAATGCATTCACCACAGTGGACACAGAGAGCACTGAGAATACACAGAGAATCTTCTCTGTGGTCCTTTGTGTCCTCAGTGCCCTCTGTGGTGAACCCTGTTGCGCGCCTAGGTTTTATCTTAACTTTCCTGAAAAAAGCAAAATGAAAATTCTACAGCGCCTCTTACTATTCAACCTCGTTTTATTATCCAACACCCTCCATGCTCAGCTTTCAAAGATTGAAAAGAAAGTCGCGAGCGCCGTAGATGTCCACCACGCTGAGGCCCTGAAGCTTCTCGAAGAAGCCGTCAACATCAACAGCGGCTCTATGAACTTCGAAGGCGTATTCAAAGTGGGCCAGATATTCAAAGCAAAGTTTGACGCCCTGGGTTTCCAAACACGCTGGGTAGATGGGAAACCATTTGGACGTGCGGGACACCTCATCGCTGAGCATAAAGGGAAGGGAAAGACATTGTTGCTGATCGGGCATCTTGATACCGTCTTTGAGCTATCCAGTCCTTTCCAGCAATTCAAAATCATCAACGACTCTACGGTGTCTGGTCCGGGGGTGGGAGATATGAAAGGTGGCGACGTGGTGATTGTGCAGTCGCTTCAGGCCTTGAAAGATGCTGATCTCCTTAAAGATATGAGCATCATCATCGTAATGACGGGCGACGAAGAGCTTAGTGGGAGACCTTTGGCATTGGCACGATACGATCTGATAGAGGCGGCCAAGGCTGCCGACATCGCCATTGGCTTCGAAGATGGAGCCGGTGATCCAAAGACTGCCGTGATCTCCCGTCGCAGCAGCTCCGGGTGGGAATTGAAAGTGACTGGCGTTCCAGCCCATTCATCCCAAATATTTACAGAGACAATAGGAGCAGGCGCCATCTACGAAGCATCGAGAATTATTAATGACTTTTATGAGACGCTGTCGGGGGAGACAAACCTCACGTTTAATCCGGGTATGATGCTGGGGGGATCGACCATAACCCACGATAAGGATATGGACGGGGGTACTGCCTCTGGTAAGGGAAATATTGTTGCAAAGGAAGCAGTTGTCACTGGAGACATCCGGGCCATATCTCCCGAGCAATTGAAGAAAACCCAGGAGGCGATGAAGGCCATTGTTGCCAAGCACCTTCCTAAAACAAATGCGGAGATCACTTTTGGAGAGGGCTATCCTCCACTTGCACCAACGGAAGGCAACTATAAGTTAATCAGTTACTTCAGTCAGGTTAGTAAAGACCTTGGATACGGTCCCGTTGAAGCCGTGAACCCCCGCAAGGCTGGAGCCGCGGACATTTCATTCACGGCTGGCTACGTCGATATGGCAATAGATGGCTTGGGCCTTGGATCTTCCGGCGGACATACGGTAAACGAAACTGCCGATCCGCGTACGATCTCCATGCAAGCCAAACGCGCTGCCATACTTTTCTATAGATTAGCCCAGGAGAAAGTAACGGCTTCAACTAATAGATAGCAGCCTTTGCGTTTTTCTTTGCGCCTTTGCGGCTTTGCGTGAAACTATCGCCACCCATCAAATTTGAGCGAGCTTGATTCATAACACCATTGTATTTTTAACCCAACATTACCAATGACATCAATACCATCACATCTCAAGCCAATCCTCTATGTTATCCTCGCCTTGATGTTGTTCTCAACAGCGAGCATTGCCCAGGAGAAGAAGCCGGTTTACCTCGCCTTTAATTACATCAAAGCCAAGCCCGGCAAGGGCGGTAAGTATGTCGATCTGATTAAAAACTACAGCACAAAGATCCTTAGTTATGCTGTTGAGGTAGGTACTTTCTCAGGTTGGTATTTTTATGAACTCAGGATGCCTACCGGGTCGGCCACCGAGTATGACTTTGTTGCGGTGAGTGTGGTCAATGACTTTAAGTATCTGTTCGAAGAACCGGGAACCTACGCCGACATCATGAAGAAAGCCATTCCTGGCATATCCGATGAAACACTTAAGACCATCGCTGAAGAATTTGAGAGCAGCAGGATATCCGTAAAACGCGAAATCTTCACCCGCACTTCCGACCTTGTGCCGAATGCGGCACCGGCAAAGTATGCGCGTCTTGACTACAACCTGTCTGCGGAAGGGAAGGAGGGAGACTACATCAAGATGGAGACGGAACTCATGGCGCCCATTCACAAAGAGAGCGTTTCCATGGGTGCCTATACCGACTGGGAACTCTACAAGAAGATTCTGCCCAAAGATTCAAAATCGGATTTTGATTATATCGCTGTTGATTTTATGAATGACATCAATACAATCGTAAATTTGAATTACAGTGTGATTGCTAAGAAGGTAATGCCGGAGATTGACTTACAGAAATTTTGGTCTACCGTTGGTGCGTCCAGGAAGGTTGCAAGAGGCGAGATATGGGAATTGATTGAATATGTAGATTCAAAAAAGAAATACAATTTCAAATGACTTTAATCACTTTCATCAAATTAGTATTATGAAAAGAAGACACTTCATTCAATCCATGTCAACCACTGCCGCCATGAGTGTCGGCCTTCCGTTCGTCACGATGGGTTCAACTCCCATCCTGAATGACGCTGAGGATGTCAAGAGGAAAATTTTTATTTATGGCGGAGGAGGCTGGAAGAATTTCGCCAAACTTATTATCAGCCTCACCAAAAAGGACAATCCCAAAGTCTGCTTCGTACCTACGGCAACAGGGGATAGCATCATCAGCATCAGCAACTGGTACAGCGGGTGTGAAGATGTGCCATTGAGACCGTTCGTCATGAAGACTTACATCAGTTCTTATGATACAAAGAGGAGTTTTGAGGATACCGTAATGGGAATGGATGCCATTCTTGTAGGTGGGGGAAACACACTCAACATGATGGCCATCTGGAAGGCACAGGGGATTGACCTGGTGCTGAGGAAAGCCTATGATTCCGGCATACTGATGTCTGGCGGAAGCGCAGGATCCCTTTGCTGGTTTCAAAGCGGAACCACTGACTCAAGACCCATTAAGCTATCGAAAGTTGAATGCCTGGGTTGGTTAAAAGGGTCGCATTGCCCTCATTATGATGCAGAAGCTTTTAGAAGGCCCTTATATCATGAATTGATAAAGAGCGGAGAATTGCCTCCCGGCTATGCCTGCGACAATCAAGCTGGAATCTATTTTGAAAATGAGAAAGTGGCTAAGGTTGTGTCTGTCTCTGAGAAGAGTAAATCGTATTATGTTGACCTCGTAGACGGAAAAATAAATGAGAAGGAACTGCCTGCAGAGATCTTACAATAGGCACTATTTAGCGGGTCTAAGTTTCCTTGTTAGGCTTTCCAGGATGCTGAGCAATATGTCTACGTGATGAAGGTGGGTTCTGAAACTAAGACAAGCGAAACGAAGAGTAAAGTTGCCATTTAACATGGTGCTGGAAATATAGACCCGGCCATCCTTCTGTACGGACGTCATCAATTTCTTGTTAAATTGATTCACATCACCTCTCTCAGGGATATAGCGATAGGTGACGACCGTAAGATCCGGAGTGTAGCCTGTTTCAAATCCCAGCTTGCTTATTTCCTGAAAGAAATATTTGGCAAGCAAGAGTTTCTCCTCGAGGCAAAATCGAAATGGATGTACGCCATGAAGTTTTAATGGAAGCCACATCCGTAAACCCCTGAAATGTTTTGAGAGTTCGGGGGATAAGTCAGCAGGTGAGGCCTCATCTTTTGTACTCAATGTGTCCTGCATATAATTGGCCTGGTAATAATGGGTAGCCGCCATAAGCTTCTTGCTTTTGATCAGCACAACTCCAAGTCCATAGGGTAAAAACAACCCCTTGTGTGGGTCAACCACCAGGGAGTCACCGCTTTCAATTCCCTTCAGCTTTCCTTTACCTTCTTTGGTCAGCATAAAGAATCCACCATACGCAGCGTCGATGTGGAACCATAGCTTATTTCTTTTTGCAATCCTCCCAATTTCTTCAAGCGGGTCGATTGCGCCGACGTCCGTGGTGCCTGCAGATGCTACGACCAGGAATGGGTTGAGTTGATCGTTGCAGTCGGCTTTGATTTGTTTTTCCAGGGCACAGGCATCCATCCTATGGTGATCATCCATGGGCACATAGTGTATTTTGCATTCGGCAAGGCCCGAAATCCTCAAGGCCTTCTCAAGTGAATGATGAGCGTGTGAGGTAAGATAGATGACTGACTTTCTTATGTTAAGAGAGTTAATGTGTTTTGCATCGCGTGCCGTGCAAATGCTGATAAGATTGGCGATACTTCCGCCTGAGGCAAGGTTGCCACCTGCGCCTGCCGGAAAACCCATCAGGTCAGCCACCCACTTGATCAACATGTTTTCCATTCGCACAGCTCCGGGCCCGGCATAAAAGACGCCAGCGTATCGATTCGTAATGTCTGCCAGATAATCTCCTAAAGCAGAATAATAAATGCCACCACCGGGGATATAGCCCAAGTGACCGCCTGAGGCAGGATTTAGCGAAGGATGGTCGACATTCTTCTCAATGAGCTGCAAAGCTTTGTCTATCGAGATTGGATCATCTCCTATGGGAGAATTCAATAATCCAATCCCTTTATCACTATAAAATTGAAATGCTTTCCTGTGATCGATTTCATTCAGGAATGTTTCAGCGTAGCCCACCACCTTGTCACGGACAGATTTGCGCTTCAAAGGCGCAGGTTCAAGCTTTCTTGATAGTCTTTCAAGCTTTAGAATGGCACGCCTCATGATAAAGGATTTGCCAATTTGAGATTCGATAACTGGCTAAAAGCCGGGCCGGCATGCATAAGTGAATCCGATATTGTGGGGCTAATCCAATGCATGAAGTAGGACCCAATACTTATAAGCGACAAGTGCCTTGTCTACCTTTGACATCTTATAAACGTTGAGTTTGCTGACGCTTGGAAGGAGTGTTTTATTGAACTTTAACAGAAGTTTGAAAATTGATTTCTGCATATCAGCGGCGATTGATTATTTGCATACGAATATCGGAATAATTTTTGGTTAATGCGGGTCACAAAGTCCGCGACAATTTGATCAATACTTTCCTTTGTGATCGTCGTGCCTTCTTCGTGCCCGTTGTGACCCCTTCCTCATTTTTATTTATCAATCTGGAGACTGATCTTTGAAACCTTGAGATACTTTTTCCATATCGGTTTTAGTGGTGCTAACTATCGCGGTTGGCAGCGACAGCCGAAGTCATTGAATGTTCAGCAGGTAGTGGAGACCGCGCTGAGTCAGATTCTGAAAATTCCTCTCGCCATTACCGGTTGCGGCAGAACGGATTCAAAAGTGAATGCAAGTCAATTCTTTTTTCATGTTGACATTGAGCAAGCGTGGAACTTTGACCTTTTGTTCAGGATAAATAAGATACTTCCAAACGATATTGCTGTATATGAAATCTTCCCTATGGAAGGATTGCCCCATGCCCGGTTTGATGCAACGTTAAGAACGTATGACTATTTTGTTCATACCTATAAAGACCCTTTTCTAAACCAGGCAAGTGCTCTTTATCTGGAAAGGAATTTATCTTTGCATAAAATGAAAGAGGCTATGGCGTTGCTCCTTAGGTACAACGATTATGGTGCGCTTTGTAAAACTCCAGCCGACTATCGCACCACGATTTGTAACATCACTTCAGCCACTTTATTCACCGATAGCTCAGGTGACAGATTACGATTCCAGATTTCTGCCAATCGTTTTTTAGGAAAGATGGTCCGGATCATCGTTGGCAAGCTTTTGGATATTGGAAGAGGTGAGCTAACGGTGAAAGAGTTTGAGCGAATTCTAATCACCAAAGAGACCCCTAAAACAATTGAACCTGCCTACCCGCAAGGGCTTTATCTTTCAAAAGTGACATACCCTTTTTTGAATGTTCCGATGAGAACCGATTTCTCGGCTATTGTCAATAACAAATCCGGCCATTGGACGGCGGTGTGAGAATATTTGGGAAGCAATAGCGATCGCAATTTTCAGCTTACAAGGCTTTTGTTAGCTTGAATGGAAACAGCAGTATCGCACTGATGACTTTAAACAACAGCCCGATCGTGAGCCCTACAATCTGGAACGGAAGCAAGATTAACCATAACAAGGGAAGAAGGATAAACATCATGAGCGCGAGTGGCCAGCAAATGACCAAAAGAATACACCAAAGGATAAGAGCAATAATTGTTTTCATGGAACCCGAGTTTCGCATTCAGTAGCAATCTGTTGGCCATAGTTGTAACGTCATGAATGTAAGCAAGTTACAACAATGTGCACGTTTCCAGTTTATTCAAATTTGTACAGTGACTGTACATTCGCGTACACCCTCATTCAAACAGCCAGGACGAAACTTGTTGAATAAAGCGGCCAATCGAGGTGGGATACACCGCGATGCAAAACAAAAGGCCGAAGAGCGCACCATAAAGATGGGCGTCATGGTTGACATTGTCTTTGGATCTTCTTCCCTGGTAATAGGAATACACAATATACAAGAGGCCAAGAATGAAGCCCGGCATACATAATGCAATAAAGAGGCACAGATACTGCATCGGCTGAAGTATGATAAATGCAAAAACGACTGCCGCCACACCACCGGAAGCGCCAAGCGAATTGTAGCCTGGATTATCCTTTTGTTTGAAGTAAGTCGGTAGATCGGAGGTAACAATCCCCAAGAGATAGAGCAAGACAAAATAAACCCCGCCCTTGGTCGGGCCGAAAAGTACCACAAAAACTCTTTCTACTGCAGTGCCCATGAAATAGAATGACAACATGTTCAATAATAAGTGGGTGTGATGAAGATGAATGAACCCTGAGGTCAAGAATCGCTCATATTGCTGTTGCCGTTTGATGAGGTATGGATTCATCATCAAACGATGTTGTAAATCAGTCTTATTGAACGTATATAAACTTACCAATACGGTAAGGCCTATAAAAATATTCGTGATCGTCACTGGGTTCGAATGAAGGATAACAAAAAGTAATTACAATATTAGTTGAATTTGGCGGAGTCTTTACCCTTCTGTGATACTGGCCATCTCAAAGCAGGATTCACTCGTGACAGGTGTATTACAATACCTTCTGATTGACAAGAAGCTGGTTTGTTGGATGGAATTAAGGCCTGCGCTTTTGATTAATCACAATTATGCATATATTTTTTTACTACCAAACCCCGCTTTATGAACTTTACACCCAATCTCAAAAGTAAAGATCAGAATGGATGAAGGGGGCAATGATGCCTCGGCTACATTAGCTAATCTGTTCAATATGGAATTCCTTTCCATTGAGACTAAAAGAATCTTCCGCCCGTAATCCCATCAGCTTTTGTCCTATGGGGGAAGCTGGTGAAATGGCAAAATAACTCTTGTTTTGTATTGTAAAGGGGCCTGCGCTGATGGCGACATAGAAATTGCCATGGTTTGTGATCACAAGGCTTCCTAACTGGATTAAAGCAGTTATTTTATCAGGCGCCATTTGTTCCAGGGTCTGCTTCAGCCGTTTGGCCTCAGCCAGCTGAGCCATATTCTTCTCAATTTCAAGCTGTGCCATGGCTCGACCAGTTTCATATTTATCACCAGCGCTGCTTTTGGTCTCGTCGTTTGCAGAGTTTTGAGCGCCCGAAATAGCCTCCTGGTAGTCGGATATCTTCTGCTGGACATATGCGAAGCATTGAGAGTAGAGTTGTTGTTTTAAAACCGTCAAGGAGGTGAGAATTGGCAGTTATTAGTGATTATCATGAAAAATCAATGAAATTTCGAGGTCATGTGTTGAGGACATTAAATAGGCTCTAAGTTCCTGCGGTATAAATGCTATTAAGCCGAAGAGTAAAAGCAGATTAGATTTAATTGATTTAGATGTATATATTTGCCCTTTCTTTAATAAATTTTTAATAAAACAAACAAATGGAAGGTACAGTAAAATTTTTTAATGACGCAAAGGGATTTGGGTTCATTAAGCCATCAGATTCAAGTGAGGATATCTTTGTCCACTCTTCAGGTCTTATCGACAAGATTCAGGAAAACGATAAGGTTAAGTATGAAGTAGAAAGAGGCAAAAAAGGTATGAACGCTGTAAGAGTAGAATTATTGAACTAAAGTTATATAAACACTTTCTTTTAAGAATTTTGATACTCCAGAAGGCCACCCAATCGGTGGCCTTTTTTTTGTGCCTGTCAAGAAGCATTCGGCAATGCTCTTCTAGAATTACGGGAGTGGAATTTCAGCCAGAACATATATATTTAGAAATTGAAGAAATTAAAACATACAGAAGATGACCACCACCTGCATACCCTTAAAAAGATCGATTAATTTGTTCATTGGCATATGTGTCTTATTCAGTGCTTGTCAGAAGAAGAAGGTAGAAACTCAGAATTCAGAAAATCAGATCGTTGACTCCACGCTGACGCCGCGACCCATATCAGAGCCGTTGGTGAAACACATTTATACCGCCGATCCATCTGCCCATGATTTCCAGGGTAAAATCTACATTTATCCATCGCATGACATTGAAGCCAATGTCAAAGAAAGCGATAGTGGCGATCATTTTGATATGAGAGATTATCATGTTCTTTCAATGGATAGCATTGGAGGAGAGGTCAAGGATCTAGGTGTGGCCTTGGACATTAAAGATATTCCGTGGGCCGGCCGGCAACTGTGGGCACCTGATGCTGCCTTCGAGAATGGCAAATACTATTTATATTTCCCTGCCAAAGACAAAGACGATATTTTTAGAATAGGTGTCGCCACCAGTTCTTCACCGGGTGGGCCGTTTAGCGCTGAGTCGAAACCGATTACCGGAAGCCTGAGCATTGACCCAGCTGTATTTAAAGACGCCGACGGGACTTATTACATGTATTTTGGAGGAATCTGGGGTGGCCAGTTACAAAGGTGGACCAATGGCCAATACGACAAAAATGGTTCGAAAACAGATTTGCAGAAGGATAATGAACCTGCATTAAGTTCTAAAGTTGCAAAAATGAGCAAGGATTTGCTGCACTTCGAAGGTCAAGTAAAAGAGGTGCAAATCATTGATAAAGATGGAAAACAGTTGCTCGGCGGCGATCACAACAGAAGGTTCTTCGAAGCTTCCTGGATGCACCGCTACCATGACAAGTATTATTTTTCCTATTCAACAGGAGACACTCATTTTATCGCTTATGCCGTGGGAGATAGTCCCTATGGACCATTTACCTACCAGGGCATTGTCCTGAATCCTGTCATCGGCTGGACAAACCACCATTCCATTATAGAATTGAATGGAAGGTGGTATCTCTTTTACCATGACAGTACTTTATCGGGAGGGAAAACTCATTTGCGGAGTATCAAAGTTACCGAGCTCACGTATCGGGAAGATGGTTCCATCGTAACCATTGACCCATATGTGAAATAGAATGAGTCGCTGATCTTGAATTCAAACAATTTCTTTACGGCTTCTAACTATGGCTTCTCAATTGTGTAGATGCTCATGATCTGGTCCAGTGTAAGCGCAGATTTATAGATTCTCACTTCATCCATTGTGCCAATAAAGTAGCCTCCATTATTTACATAATTGGGACTGGAGGGGTCTGTTGAGTAACGACTGGTAGGCAAATCCTGACCCAGAATCAAGTTGATGGGGGTAGCTTGTTTGAGCAGGGTACCCTCATGGGGCGCATCCTTTACAAGGGCTCCGTTTATGTAGAATTTCATGTGTCCACCACCAAAGGTTACTACGATGTGCCTCCATACTGCTTGTGTTAAGAGTGAATTTCCGTTCTCAGTAATATAGTTGCCTGGATTCTCTGTAGTATTTACCGAAAAAAAAGCTTTTGGAGCGTCATCGAGCCGCAGTTCATAACCTCTTTTACGGTTCAACGATGCCAGGTATTGGTTGTTTACAATCGGCGTATTGACGTCTGATTTTACCCATAGCGAAATAGAAAGAATGGGAGGGTTGAAGTCTGCGATATACGGAATTTCAATATTCGCCCCCTTGTCAAAGTGCAGTGCCCTCGCATCAGTGCCATATCGATC
>JAYVRH010000773.1:0-10004 GCA_043776495.1 Cyclobacteriaceae bacterium | reverse complement strand
ACAACCGACTTGCTGAGTTGCGCGAAGTTCTTCTGGGCAATGCCAAGTCCGGAATTCCAACGAATGAGGTTATAAATCACACTTCCAATATTCTCAATGAAAGTCAAAACCAGGCCCTTCAAACAATCCTCAATACCAGCGATGTTGCTTTTATCCACGGGCCTCCCGGTACCGGCAAGACCACCACATTAACTCAAGCTATTCTATTTACCACCAAAATAGAAAGTCAGGTTTTGGTGTGTACTCCCAGCAACGCCTCCATCGATTTGTTGGTTGAAAAGCTGAGTGAGTTGGCACTCAATGTGGTCCGAATCGGGCATCCGGCCCGGGTAACAGAACAAACGCTGAGCAAAACGCTGGATGCCAGAATTGCCGCTCACGCCAACTTTTCCGAGCTCCGTGTCTTACGAAAAAAACTGGAACAACTTAAGAGCGTCGCCTTCAAATTCAAGCGCAACTTTGGGCACCACGAAAGAGAACAAAGGAGATTAATGAAGGAGGAAGTCCGGTCACTCAAGTCAGATGCCGATCTTTTGGAGTTTTATATCGTGAATGATTTACTCAATAAGGCAGAGGTTATCTGCTGTACCTTGGTTGGCTCATCGCATCCTGTCCTTCGGGGAAAGAAATTCAAAACCGTCTTCATAGACGAGGCAGCCCAGGCACTTGAACCTGCCTGCTGGATACCCATATTGAAATCTGAAAGAGTGATCCTGGCGGGCGATCATTGTCAATTGCCGCCCACCATCAAGTCATTGGAGGCGGCCAGGTCAGGGTTATCGAAGACGCTCTTTGAAAAGGGGATAGAAAAGCATCCGGAACGCACCTCCATGCTTAAGGTCCAGTATCGAATGCATCACCACATAATGCAGTTTTCATCACATTATTTTTACCATGATGAATTGGTTGCGCACGATTCTGTAAAAAACGAATTATTAAGACCTCATCAATCCCCGGTAGAATTTGTGGATACCGCCGGCTGTGGTTACAACGAATCACAGGACCCGGAATCGCTCAGTCGATTCAACCTTGAAGAAGCACACTTACTGATAAGGCTAACTGAAAATTTGGTTGAGGAAGTTGGCATGGAAGATTGGATACCACAAAATCTTACCATGGGGATTATCACACCGTATCGTGCACAGGTGGATTGTCTTCATAAGCTGGCAGAAGGTTCTACCATACTTGAACCACTTCATAAACTAATCACGATCAACACCGTCGATGCTTTCCAGGGCCAGGAGCGGGATGTCATCGTGATCAGTTTTGTACGAAGCAATAATAATGGCGAGGTTGGCTTTCTCAGCGATATCCGTCGTACCAACGTGGCCATGACACGGGCAAGGAAGAAACTTATCATGATCGGAGACAGTGCTACCCTGGGTTCCCATCCATTTTATGTGGAGTTGCTCGACTTCGTTCAGAAAGAAGGTTTTTATAAGAGCGTGTATGAAATTGGGGGGATTTAGGGGGGTTAGGGTTCAAAGTTCAGGGTTCAGGGTTCAAAGTTCAGGGTTCAGGGTTCAGGGTTCAGGGTTCTTTGTTCAGGGTTTAGGGTTTAGGGTTCAGGGTTCAGGGTTCAGGGTTTAGGGTTCATGGTTCATGGTTCAATTTTAACTTAGAATAGGCTGCATGGTAGACCATCATATTTTAGCATTCTATCGGCAGTTGGACTTGGGCGCTGTTTTGCCGAGAGGTATCAGGGTGATGAATCCATATAAAGATGAATACACCATGGGCCTTTGTGACAAGTTCTATCAAAAGTACTATCATGATGGCTTGTCGCGAACGCTGATGTTGGGGATTAATCCGGGCAGGTTTGGTTCCGGAACGACCGGCATCTCGTTTACCGATCCTGTCAAACTTGAGAATATCTGTGGTATTCAAAATACCCTGGCCAAGAAAACTGAACTTTCAGCAGACTTTATTTACAAAATGATTGAAGCCTATGGTGGACCTAAAGCTTTCTATCAGCATTATTTCATCTCCGCGGTGTCACCCCTTGGTTTCACAAAAGGAGGTAAGAATCTTAATTACTATGATGACAAAAAATTGCAGAAGGCCGTCACACCATTCGTGATCGATTCGATCAATAGAATCATGAAGATCGGGATCAACCAGGAAAAATGCTTTTGCATCGGTGAGGGAAAGAATTTCGATTTCCTTAATAAACTCAATGAGGAGTATCGTTGGTTTAAAGAGATCATGCCCCTTCCCCACCCCAGGTTTATCATGCAGTACAGGAGAAAACAAGTTTTAACATATATTGAGCAATACCTTGAACTGCTCGTTTAGATTGGAAGAATTGTCTCTTAAGTCCTATCATGTAGTTAGGGTAGAATCTTCGCGGCCCCGTCTCGGGTGCCGCGACCTTCGAATTCAACTATGAAAAGAAAAATCAATTGTTCGCTAAGAACGAATTGAGAAGAGGCCGATCGAAAGCGCCTTAAATTATATGCTTACAGGTCGCGGTATTTTTGCTGAGACATCAAAAAACCGCGAAGACTTGCAACTAACCTAAGAGACTCATCAAACGAGAATTAGGATTGATTTCGTTTTTTCGGTCCACGCACCGCCACTGCAGTCCAGGGATCTTCAGGCCATGAATGCCTGGGGTAACGCATCCGCAATTCCTTTCGAACATCATGATAGGTTGTCTTCCAAAAGCTTCTTAAATCCTGCGTGACCTGGACAGGTTTGTAGCCAGGAGAAAGCAAATGCAATAGAATTTTAGTCTGACCTTCATTCACCGTAGGCGTCTCCAGTAATCCAAACATCTCCTGGAGCCGCACTTCCATCACCGGCGGACTGCCTCCATGAAAATATTGGATGGAAATCATGGCGCCACTGGGAACGGATATCCTTGATGGCGCCAATGATTCCAATTTACCTTGTTGACTCCATGAGAGGAATCCAAGGAGCATTGTTTTCAGGTCTAATTTCTCAAGTTCTGAACGCTTGTAGATGGAAGTCAGATAAGGTGAAAGCCACACCTCCATTGTTTTCAATAACTGTACTTCGCTTAGGTCTGGCCACTCTTCTTCAGGACGCCAAAGTTTTATACTATGAATGCGTGCTTGAAGCACCATGCATTCATCACTCCAGCCAAGCATTTTCAACCCTTCCTGCCTTACGATGGAGAAAATCACTTTGTTCTTTTCATCCTCCATCATATTCTGAACAGGCCTGCTTTCCAACAAAAGATTTCCCACCCTTTTCTCTTTTGATGCGGTCACCATTGCACGTTCTTCATCCCAGCGAACTACTTCAGAGGTTACCGCCAACTCCATTAAATCATTTTCATCTACAGGCGCCGCCAGAAATATTTTCCCCTCCCGTTGGCCTGCATCAAGTTGAGTGGCGCATATCCATGTTTCATGCATCAATGGATCATGGCTGGGTAGTTTTGCAACACGCCCATTTGCCAAAGTGTAATAGTCACTTTGCTTGCCCTGTTGACGGGCGATGCGCTCCGGATAGGCCGCGATGACAAGTTTTCCAACTTCAAAATGAGCGGGGTGGTTATTGTCTGCCGGCACATCCAATAATTTTCTCCAAATTGTTGCCAATCGCTCAATTCGTTCAAGTACTGTCTTATCCGCAAATACTTTTTCACCCTTTCTCCATTTGCGGAGGGCTTCAATGCGCAACGAGAGGTCTGCACCCGATTCTTTTGTTAAAGGATCGCGTTCCTCCAATAAGGCTGCTAAGTCGGTTGCCAAGGCACTCTCACTTCCAACATTTGTGGCAATACTTAACATGTGAGAAATTCTCGGATGGGTCGGCAACCGTAGCATGTTTTTACCCCGCACCGTAATGCCACGCTCATCAAGGGCACCAAGCTGTTTCAATAATTCTCTTGCCTGACTCACTGCCCCGGCAGGAGGTGTCGTAATCCACGTTAGGTCGTGTACATCTTTTAAACCCCACTGTGCCAACTCCAGAAGCATCGGGGCAAGATCAGCTTCCAAAATTTCGGGCTTACGCTGTGCGATTAAGTTCCGATGAATTGCTTCGGTCCACAACCGGTAACATATACCAGGACCCAGTCGACCTGCGCGACCTGCACGCTGGTCAGCCGCGTCTTTTGTCAACCTCACCGTCTCAAGTCGTGTCAAGCCACTACGAGGATCAAACCTTGGAACGCGGGAAAGACCGCTATCGATCACCACTCGGATTCCTTCAATCGTCAGTGAGGTTTCTGCAATGGAAGTTGCCAGGACTACTTTTCGTTTTCCATCGGCGCGAGGAAGAATTGCTTCTTGCTGTTGTCGAAAAGGTAGGTCGCCATACAATGGATGAATCATTATACCCGTTGCCTCTTCTTCCAGTAATTGCTGTGTCCGTCTGATCTCACCAGCGCCGGGCAGGAAGGCAAGAATATCACCGGTGTCTTCACGCATCGCCTTCCGAATGGCTTGAGTCATCCGGATAGAAATATGGGTGTCTGATTGAACAGATGAATACTTCACTTCTACCGGAAATTGTTTGCCCACCGATGTGATGACCGGTGCATCAGACAGCAAAGATGAAAGTTGTTCTGCGTCAAGTGTTGCAGACATGATCAGGATTCGCAAGTCATCACGGACTAACTTCTGCAGTTGTAAGCTTAATGCCAATGCTAGATCTGCATGAAGGCTGCGCTCATGAAATTCATCAAATATTAAGAGGCCCACTTCTTCAAGCGTGCTGTCCGATTGGATCATGCGGGTGAGAATCCCTTCCGTTACTACCTCAATCTTTGTTTGAGGGCCGACTTTAGTATCGAACCGCACACGATAGCCGATGGTGTCGCCTATTTTCTCTTCCCGGAGGTTGACCATTCTTTCGGCCACGGATCGAGCGGCCAGCCTGCGAGGCTCAAGCATGATGATCTTCTTAGCCTCAAGCCATGGCTCTTCCAACAGTTGTAATGGCAATATGGTTGACTTTCCGGCCCCCGGTGGTGCCTGGAGAATGGCAATCCTCCCGTTGACCAACGCTCGCTTTAATTCGGGGATGACCTCCAGGACGGGATACGATAACATGCTTCTAAAGTAAGTACTTTATGATAGTATTGGCGGCTGGCGCCTTATCCTACTTTAATTGCCTTGCCGAGTGATGTATCCGCACGACGACAATATGGTCCGGATTAATTTTGTAAACGATCCTGTAATTGCCTTCTATAAGTTCTCTGATTGTTTCAGAATTAAATTCAGGAACCGATCTTCCTGATTTAGAAAAGTTTTCAAGCTGGTTAACCCGGTCTATGAGTTTTTCAATGAACTTATCCGCGTAAACTTTTGAGTCCTGTGAGATGTATTCATGGATTGCTCTTAAGTCCTCCAACGCGAACTCCGTCCAGATTACTTTTACCATTTTTTGGCAATCTCTTTGACGGATTCATGGGAGACGGTTTTTCCCTCGTCCAATTGTTTTAACCCTTTCTCAACCTTTTCCACAAAGACCAATTTCTCCATGAGTTCTTCAAGATCGAATTCACTTGGAAGTTCCTTTACGGCCTCAATTGCTTTATCACGTTTCATCGTTCGGTTGTTTAACTCAAATTTAGTCATTTTCTTCCTTGACCTTATATTTGCCACCAATAACCGAATAGAATATGCGCATCTTCGGGGATGACATCCAGGACGGGATACGATAACATGCTTCTAAAGTAAGTACTTTATGGTCATGCTCACTTTACCTGCGAGACCGGCGTTAATTTTACAGGGCCCAGCAATCCTGAATTCATGGGCCCCCAGTGAGAAGCATCAAAAATCCCATTCTTTCTATTCTCAGCCTTGCGCGCAGGAAAGTTTACATTATAAAATTTCTTCCAAAGCTCTTTTCTTCTATCCATATCCGAAATCCTGTTCGCCATTAGATTGGAGACCTTTACCTCCAACAGATTGTTTTCTTCAAGCATCGAAGCGCCAATGTACAATTGATAGACCGGTCCAATCAGAGTACCGATGGGCTTGCCATTGATAAATACCTCTGCACTTTCTTTAACAACTCCTAAGTCCAACTCCCAGCCTTCCGCACTGGGTTCAGGCCTTGGGAACGTTATGGTGTAAACAGCGGTACCTGAAAACGAGGAGTAATCATTGCCTCCAAAATTTGTCCACGACGTTAAAGAATCCGGTTCAACAGCTTCAGGAAGTGTTGGCCCGCCAGAGAAAAAAGAAACTTTCCATCGTCCGTTGAAGGTCACTGCTGCTCTGTCTTGCTGAAAAAACTGAAACTGCTTCTCTTCTACCCCAACTTCATAAGTCTCAATGATAAGCGTTTGCCTGGAAGTCAATTGAACATAAACTTCCACACCTCCATCCATTGTTTTCCTAACTTTTCCTGTGCCCCATTCGCCATTCATCGGATCATATATCACTGTAGATACAACCTTTGTTTTCAACGGCAGCCAACCTTTGAAGGGTTCACTATTACTATTTGCGATGAAGAAGAGACCCTGATGGTCTGTTTTCTTCTTACGAAGAAACTGAATACCACGATTAACCATGGCTTCTTTTCGAACTGATGTTTCCCTAAGCATCACCTCGAGGCTGTCTCCCAAAAACATTTTGCCAGTTCCCATCACAATTTCTGTCATTAACCCATTATTTAAAGTATCCTTTTTTAGTTTTTTGACAATCTTTTCAAATGAGGCTTTGTTTTCTTCCATGTTTCCAAATCCTGAAATCGAACCAGGCAGCCCCTCCAGTAATATAATCACGGCACCCTCCTCCGCCAACGATACTATTTTTTTAAGTGTCGTCAGTGGAATATATCTGCATTGTGGAATGACGATGGTCTTATACAGACCACCGCCTTCGGACTTTAAGCTTCCGTAGGTCCATGTTAGCTTTTCAATTTGCTTGTCGGATATATAGTCAAAAGAATATCCCTTGTCGTACATTAATTTGGCTGCCCGTTCAAACGCCGTATTAGCAAATTGTTTTTCAATGCCATCAAAGTGTTCAAGCATTTCTTTACCTGGGGTTGAGAAGCGATCGTAAATTGGATAGTATAACAGGACATCATTGTCTGATACCGAACTCTGCAGAAAAGACTGGCAACGGGCCACATAACTATTCAACTGGTCAAAATCATTCCAAAGTGGATTTTTCGGATTGAGGTGAACGGCCGCATAAAAAAGTCGGCCTGGCCAGGGTTCTTCCGGTGGAGAATACGTAGTGCCGTGATAGAAGATATGGTTCACACCATTCAACATAAACCGGTCCAAAGCAACCTTGATATCACAAAGGTTAGATTGAAAATGTTCATTGAGCCAGGTAGCTGATTCGGATGAAATTAATTTTTTTCCTGTGACATTGCCTGCCGACGAGGCCATCTTAATCCGGAGCGGTTCGATCCCTTCGATCTCAGGTATATCCACCGCGGCGTAGAGGTCAAGAATGTTGGATGGTGATCCATGCGCCTGATTGCGGATGATTGCCGACTTGTCATGCGCCCAGGACTTCCATTGCAATGTGAAATTCTTAAGCAGCAATTCAGAAATCGTTTCACGGTAGTCGCACAATATTCGTTCGTTGTGTTCGGGAGTATCGTTGCCAAACAGTGCCGGGAGATGGTCACGAAGGTCATAGCCTTTCAATTTTCTAAATTCCTCAAACAAGGTTGGTGTCCAATCGGCAGTTCCTAGGGCATCATCAACTTCGTACGAATCATTGAAAAAGGCGCGCAATGATTTAATGTTTATTCCCGAAAAAGCACTGTCAAAATGCTGCAAATAATGCTTCAAGGCAACGGCTGAGAAATGATCAATCACATTGCCCTCACCGCCGGGCCCTGCGCGCTCCACCATTTTTCCATGCCATCCTTCAAAGAAGGCATACAATTTCCAATTGCCTTCAGGTGCCACCCAAATCAGTTTCCCCGATGCGTCTACTTTGTCTGTTAAATCAATGGTCTTTCCCGATGCTCCATAAGCCATGAGTACCTGCAAGGCCAGTGGCTTTTCAAACTTAATTTGCTCCAATGCGAGGGCCTGAAGGTTTTTGTTGGCTCCTATGGGTTCTACCAACTGTTGAATGGTTATGTTTTTTGGATCAAGTCGCATCGTAGGCTGTTGCTGAATCGATTTCAGCGTACCCTGCTCAGGAGAATTGCTTTCAGTCAGTTCGTAAATTGGATTGCCGATTGCGCGTAAATAGGATTGCTGGATGAACTCCACTTTCTCCGAAAGATTGCCACCACCCTTAACCTCATATATTTTATAATTCAAATCCTTACAAGCATCGGCATCTTTTACCCATGGACCGCCAAACGGCCATCCGGTACCAGTGGCCATGTCGATCCCCATACCCAATCGATCAGCTTCTTTAAGTGTGTGGACCAACAGTTCAATCCACTGCGGAGAGAGGTAATCCACAAATTTATCTTCCGCTCCAAGCACACCATAGATCGGTGTGATCTCGAGTCCGCCGATGCCCGCTTTTTGATACGCTTCCATCTCCGAAGTAATCCCTTCTTTCGTCAAATCGCTTCCATGCCACCACCAGCGCGACCAGGGCTTTGTCGCACGACCAATGGCAGGCCAGCCCGGCCTTTCGCTCGCCTCCGGTGTGCAACCTTGAAAAAAAGAGACGCTTGCAACAATGATGATGTACTGCAAGGATTTGAAAACACCTGGAAGAAGTTGTTTCACCTTAAATATTTTATTATTAACCACTTGTTCGAAAGGGTGATGAAGGTTGATCGGTACATTTCGGCGCCATCTTTTCAATTGATCACAAGCAACCTCTCGTACATTCAGCTTTAACTCAGAACCACTCCCTTTTTTAGGAATGTATTGTCCTTCAATTCCTGGAGCATAAAATCCGCCACATCGGCTCGTGAAATTTGGGGCATTCCTTTCATGCTCAGCTTTTCTGCTGCTTTATAATGACCATTGGCTGGCGTATTTATAAGTTGAACAGGATACACCAGTGTCCAATCGAGATTACTGATGCGTATTTTTTCTTCCGCTCGTGCCTTATCTGCATAAATACCTCTCAGGAATGTTTTGAAAATAATTTTCTGCAATGTGTTGGCCTGCGAAAATGTTTCACCTGCGCCAAATCCTGAAAGAAAGATGAGCCGCATTACGGTTGATTCATACATGGCAGGAATTAGATAGTTGACCGCATTTGTAATTAAATCGGAAGACCAAAGCGACTGGCCATTGCCTAACGCACTGATCACTGCTTGTTGTCCTTTCACGGCTGTCAGCAAAACCTGGTTATCCAAAACATCTCCTTTAATGATCTTAAGGTTTTGATGTTGGAGGCTTAGTTTTGAGGGATTACGCACAAGAGCGGTTACTTCATGCTGTTGATCCAAGGCACGGGTAAGCAGTTGCTGACCCGTGGGACCCGTTGATCCCAATATCAATATTTTCATTTTGTTGCTTTAAAGATGTTGTTATTTTCCATTGGCTGTCTGTCATTTTTTAAATTTTACTTGTGAAAGGAACCATGCAAAAAATAACATCACGGGAATGATAAAATAACTATAAGTTTCGGGAAAATTATTAATATAGGTAGTGTCCTGGGTTATGATAGTTTGAATGTGCAATGGAATGCTCATCGTCATATAGAACATGCAAACCCAGTAGATAATTTTTTTCCAGGTTTTGTCCAGAAGCATATTTTTCCATAGTAAAATACCCACAATACCAGCAAAAGCGATAGGCACACTGAATATGCTGTCAAATAATGGTGTAAAGACATATGCAAGAAATTTCTCCCTTCCCATTATTAATGCTGTTATATGAATTGCAGCACCAGCCAAAAAAATAAGAATGGCAATGCGGTTCTGGAATTTGTATAAAATTTCTTTTTTGTCGTTTGTCATATTGTTAGCTATTAATTTAGTCCTTGTATTATGTTTTCGCCAGTGTCAAGAAGGTCGCGTTGTTAGTGGTTTCTGCCAGTCGAGTCACGCAAGGGAGTTTCACCCCTGCGTTCTCACGGAACCGTACGTGAAAGTCTCCCTTCATACGGCTCTTCCTGTTTAATCACAAATGT
>JAYVRH010000772.1:0-10049 GCA_043776495.1 Cyclobacteriaceae bacterium | reverse complement strand
GGATGTTGAAGTGCTGGAAGGAGGAGACGATCACTAGAAAAATAGTTTTTATGAAAGCATATATTATTGCCGATGTCACCATTACGGACCCCGTAAGGTATGAAGACTACAAGAAGTTAACCCAGGCCTCATTGGAACCTTTCGAAGGTAAATTCATTGTGCGCGGTGGAGCAACCGAGTTGCTTGAAGGAGATTGGAAAACAGGACGTGTTGTAGTGTTGGAATTTCCTTCAAGAGAAAAAGCGATGGCATGGTGGTCATCGGCCATCTATGCACCGGCGAAGGCCATACGCCAGGCATCATCAATTACAAGAATGATTGTCGTTGAAGGGGTATAGGATTGAATGAGTCAATCGGAGAACTTATCTTCCGGCGTCCGTCAGGTTTTCCACTTTTGTTTTTCTATTCACAGTGATTAGGATAGTCTTGTTGCGAGGGGGTAACGTTGGTGATGGTATGCGTCCCGTCAACCTTCACATCGTTTTTATAGAAATTCAGGGAGGCAACGGTCACCATTCAGCGTTTTTTATAGGGTTTAACAAAACCGCTCATCTTTGAGAAAAGTGCAAGGACTAGATGAAAAACCCTGTTTTGATAGTTTCTTGAGGGATTACATGGAATGATGCACTTCATCTCAGTCTAAGCTTTTGTACTTTGTAGAATAGTCGCCAATTCAATTGAAAACAGTTTTCCTCCTTGTTGTAGTCTTATTCTCTTTGGAGTGTCGAGGTCATGCAGACCCACCTTTTGTTCTGATCCTGGGTGTTGCTCAGGATGGTGGATTTCCACACATAGGGTGTCTTAAAGCATGCTGTGCTCCCGCCTTAACCAATCATGACCTAAAAAAATTTGTAGTATCCTTTGCGCTCGTGGACCCCGTTGCAAAAAAATGGTGGTTATTTGAAGCCACTCCGGATATCAAGGAACAACTGCAGTTTTTCAAAGAACAGACCCACTCAGAGTACGCTTATCTTCCAGATGGAATTTTTATCACGCATGCTCATATTGGCCATTACACCGGCCTCATGCAACTGGGACTCGAAGCAATGAATACAAAAGGTGTTGGCGTATATGCGTTACCAAAAATGTCCCAGTTCCTCCGTACCAATGGACCGTGGAGCCAGTTAGTCGCTCAAAAAAACATAGAGATTCACACGCTCACCATCAACGCCCCATTAAAAATTTCTGACAGCATTGAAGTTAGTGTATTCAGCGTGCCGCATCGCGATGAATTTTCGGAAACGGCAGGCTTTCATATCAAGACTCCTGCGAAGACCTACCTTTTTATACCGGACATAGACAAATGGGAGAAATGGGACAAAGACATCCGGCAGCAAGTTGACCAGGTCGATGTGGCCTTGCTGGATGCTACATTTAGCAGCTCGACGGAATTACCCGGAAGGGAGATTAATGAAGTACCCCATCCTTTTGTACGGGAGACGGTAGAACTATTTCAAAATATAGACATCAAGACCCGAAAGAAGATATTTTTCATTCATTTCAATCACACAAATCCCTTGCTTTGGGATGTGGAAGAACAGGAGGCGATTCGGTATAAGGGATTCAATGTGGCTTCGCAAGGAATGAGGCTATAAACATTTTATGAATGATAAGCGCCTTTTTATTAAATTGAGCAACCAGAACCCGATACCTAAATCCCGCGATCATGAATCCATTCAGTAGGATAGCAGAAGAGACCATCATCAGAAAGATTGATCGGCGCACCTTTTTAAAGGCAAGTGGAATGACGGCCACAGGAATCATTTTAGGCCTACAATCCGGTTGTTCCCCAAGCGAAAATAAAACACCATTTTCTCCGAATGTTTACCTCACAGTAAATGCCGATGGATCTGTGCTCATCGTGGCACACCGCTCTGAAATGGGTACCGGAATTCGCACAGGGCTGCCATTAATTTTGGCCGATGAACTGGAGGCAGATTGGAAGCAGGTTAAGGTAGTTCAAGCTGTCGGGGATGAAACAAAGTATGGAAATCAGAATACAGATGGCTCTTTTTCTGTTCGAATGTTTTTTCAACCGATGAGGAAAGCAGGAGCCACCGCAAGAATGATGCTCGAACAAGCTGCGGCTAACCAATGGAGCGTACCTGCAGGTGAATGTAAAGCGATCAATCACGAGGTAGTCCATGGCCCCAGCGGAAAGAAGTTGGGATTTGGAGAACTGACTGCGGACGCCTCAAAATTGACGGCGCCAAAAGATGAAGCACTTGTTTTTAAGAAGAAGGCAGATTGGAAATACATTGGGAAATCTACGGACATCGTTGACATCGAGGATGTGGTAAGTGGTAAAACAAAATATGGATTGGATGTGAGCCTGCCAGGAATGAAATATGCTACTATACTCCGCTGTCCGGTGGCAGGAGGTAAAATGAAGAGTTACAATGCGGACAAAGCGAAGCAAATTCCAGGCGTGGTAAAGGTTCTGGAAATGGAGTCAAAAGGATTCCCCACTGATTTTCAAAATCCATTGGGAGGAATCGTAATTGTAGCAGACAACACTTATGCTGCCATCAGTGCCAGAAAAGAATTAGAGGTTGAATGGGATTTCGGACCCAATGCCAACTACAATACTTCTGACTATTTCACTGAGATGTTGGAGAAGGTTAAGAAGAAAGGACACGTAAGGAGAGAGCAAGGATCAATCGATGCGGCGATGAAAAACGCGGATCATGTGATTGAATCCACGTACCTCATTCCACATCTTGCACATGCTTCGATGGAACCACCAAGTGCTGTGGCCAACGTGAAAGATGGCAAGTGTGAAATTTGGGCGCCAACACAACATCCCCAATGGGCTAAGGGCAGCGTGGCAGGTGCTCTGAAGTTAAAGGAAACGGATGTAACGATTAATGTTACCCTTTTGGGCGGCGCTTTTGGAAGGAAATCGAAACCGGACTATGTCGTGGAGGCGGCACTGATCTCTCAGATGAGTGGCACACCGATTAAACTGATCTGGACACGGGAAGACGATATTCAGCATGACTTTTTCCACGCATGCAGTGTGCAGCACATTAAGGTGGCGCTGGATAAGAAGAAGAAAGTAAGCGGATGGAATCACCGGAGCGTGTTCCCACCGATCGGAGGCACCACCAGTGCCAAAGAGACGGAACCAAGTGCTGGTGAATTGCAGTTGGGGATGGTTGATTTCCCTTATGACATTCCAGCCATCTCGTGTGAATCCCACGAGGCATTGGCAAAGACGCGCATAGGTTGGCTAAGATCAGTATGCAACATCCAGCACGCATTTGCCATCGGCAGTATGATGGATGAAATTGCTGTTTACCGTAAGGTGGATGCTGTTGCCAATTTGGTTGAACTGCTGGGTCCCGATCGGAATATTCCTTTCAACACGATGATGGAAGGATTTGAAAATTATGGTGAACCAATAGATCAGTTTCCCTGGAATACCAAGCGATTAAAGAACGTCATACAACTTGTGGCGGAGAAGTCAGGCTGGGGCAAGCAACTGCCGAAAGGTCATGGAATGGGCATTTGTGCGCACCGGAGTTTTCTCACCTATGTAGCGTGTGTAGTGCATGTTGCAATGGATGAGAGCGGAAAACTTTCCATTCCGGAAGTCCATTATGCTGTGGATTGTGGCGTCGTGGTCAATACAAATTCTGTGACCAACCAGTTTGAGGGCGGTGCCGTTTTTGCATCTGGAGTCGCACTAAAGGGTGGCATCACCTTTAAAGATGGGCATCCTGAGCAGTACAACTTTGACTCGTTTTCAGTTGCCAGAATGGATGATGCGCCAGAACAGATTTTTGTACACCTGGTTGACAGCGAAGAGAAACCCACAGGAGTTGGAGAGCCTCCGGTTCCTCCTTTTGCTCCAGCGTTGGCCAACGCCATTTTTGCAGCAACCGGCAAGCGATATAGAGAATTGCCGATCAGGTTGGGGTCATAGTGATATGAAAAAGGCACTGAGTTCTTATACAATTTGCCATTTACCTTGATCGCCCCTCGTGTACGATAGGCCATTACTCATGACATGAATCTGCTAGCCTTCCTGATTTGTAAAGCAACTCC
This sequence comes from Cyclobacteriaceae bacterium, assembly GCA_043776495.1. Classification (GTDB taxonomy): domain Bacteria; phylum Bacteroidota; class Bacteroidia; order Cytophagales; family Cyclobacteriaceae; genus ELB16-189. The sequence goes on along the minus strand of JAYVRH010000772.1, from coordinate 5,999 downwards.
TTTCAGAAGCCTGTATACCATTATTCTCTCTTGTAAGAAATACAATTAGGGCGGTCAACGATGGTGCGATATCCTCCAGCCATTGGTCATCACCCTCTTTTATGAATGCCTGACTCATTGAAGTGTTTAGGTTTTATAAGTGTTTTAAGTGCGAAAGTTTATAAAATCCATGTAAGCACCTCACTTTAGCACTTACACACTTTTACTACGTCTTCTGCTTTTTCTTCTTAGCGGAAGGGAATAAAACATTGTTGAGAATGAGGCGGTACCCGGCCGAGTGAGGGTGGAGGTTTAAATTGGTGGGTGTCCTTCGCCCGCCTGGTGTTCCCTCCGGGTCGTGACCACCATAAAATGTCCAATGACCGCGTCCCAGTTCACCGTAGATATAGCGGACATTAGCGGCCCTTCTGTTTTCACCCAATACGAGCACATCAGGCTTTACAACATATTTATTGAAGGAAGTTGTTTGACCTGCAAATTCCTTGATTACATGTTGATGATCTTGCGTTAGCATGGCAGGGATGATGTCCCACTTGGCCGAAAAATCAAACAATGTAAAGTAGTCGGTGCTCGACTCAAAAAAATCGGGTCGCCCTGTGTTGATATCTGAAAACCTGCGACTATTGCCTGGCTCCAGAGTGAAATTTTCGAAGGCAAGGGTTTGCGTGAAATCAAGTTTTGCTTGCGCATCAGTGTCAGGCTCATCTCCATCGTAAGCGGTATCGGTAATATCTACGCCGTTGGCAGCCAACGCGATGTCAAAAGTTTCAGCACCCGAACACATCGCAAAGAGGTACCCACCACCCGCACAAAATCCCTTGATTCTTTTTGCCACATCAAGTTTCATTTGTGACACTTTCATGTATCCAAGCTGGTGGGCGGTGGCTTCCTGGAGTTTTGACTCTATCACAGCCGATTCTCTGCGAAGGAAACGACCATGTTGACCGGTGAAATCCTCATGGTGAAGATGCAACCAGTCATACATGACAAGATCATCTTTAAGCACCTCTTCGTCATAGAGGATCGTATAAGGGATTTCAGCATAGTCGAGGACATTCATAACGGCATCCGTCTCATCAGCAATCAATTCATTCTTAATGGAGTAGACTGCTATTCTTGGCGCCTTTAAGAGTTTCACCACACCCATATTTACCTGTGGATTTGAAATCTCTTCAAGGATTGAATGAGTCTTTGAATCCGTCAAAACCTCAAACGAAATCCCCCGGATGAGACACTCGTTTTGAATGGATGGCGAATAAAATACAAGGAAACTTCCACCCCTGTAATTTAAAAGCCAGTCTATGTCCATTTCTTTTTGCAAAATGAAGTAGGCCATGCCGTACGCTTTCAAATGATTTTTCTGAGCCTCGTCCATTGGAATGAGAATAGAAGCGGAATGACTCTGAGCGAAGGAGAGTGCTAATAAAAGAATCAAATAGTATCTTAACATACCGATCGATGCACGAGTGCAATGAAGTGGCGTTGCAAGATGAGAAGGCAATTATTCAACAGGTACTCTGAGCACTGTAAACATGGGTTCAGATTTTACTCCGCCTTCAGCCATGCGTTTTTTCAATTCATCTGAGTTGATAATGCTTTTTGCTTTATCGATGTTATCAGTGGCGAACATTACATTAACTATTTGAGGATCATCAGCGTTGGTAGAAATTGCCCTTAATTCTAAACCAGCCTCCATGCGTATGGGTTCATCCAAATCGAATTCTTTCTTCCACTTTTCATAATCGGCTACAGCATGACTTACCCCCAACCGGTAAATTTTTTCAGTCTGACCGCTTGCCCGAAACTTAATGTCGTAAAAGCTTAAGACTGGCTCAGAAATGACACCTTCCGCCAACATCTCGTTCTTAAAAGATTCTGATGAAAACGAATTCTTTGCGTCTGTATAGCTTTTCGTCAATTGAAAAACCGTAATCAGGTTCGGGTCATCCGGACTGGCAAATACACTTAATCGGGAATCAGGATCCGAAACATCTGTATAAACTTTCAGCCACGAGTGATAATCCTTTACCGAATGGGTCACTGCTACTGCCGTATAACCCGAGTAAGGAGGCACCTTGACGGAATCAAAGGCTGCCGAATTTTGGGCCTCATTGTTTCTATTTCCGCCACCGCAAGCTGCTGCCAGAATTAAAATAGAAATAACGCTAATCATTGATAAGGCTTGACTCAAGAGCTTATTCATAATGATGCGAGGTTCAATTGGGAATGAAAGTTACTGAAAATCTTGATGAGGCTGAAAACCATGAAGGAAAAGGTTTTAATGGCCGTTTAGCTGTTCATGAGTCGAAATTATCGGTAGTTTTTACCGGGATAGACCATCTTCGCATTGCGGAACATCGCCTGCTGGATTATCTTTCGCTCCTTGCTCCGGCGAGCAACAAAACTATTACCGGATGAAAGACTTTAAGAAATACTACCTGCTTTCCGCGCCACCCGATGAAGTGTACGAAGCACTCACAAAGGCTGATACCATTGAAATGTGGACAGGTGAGAGTGCAGAAATGTCTCATGATTCAGGCACCGAATTTTCATTGTGGGACGGAAGCATTGTAGGAAAAAATCTCGAATTCGATCCAGGCAAGAAGATTGTTCAACATTGGTATTTTGGCGAACAATCACCTGACTCCATTGTCACACTAATACTTCATCCCCATAAACAGGGGACTTCAGTAGAGCTAACTCACACCAACATCCCAGATGAGGCCTTTGAGGATATTATTCAAGGATGGAACGAATCCTACTTCGGATCCCTTCAGGAGTTTTATTCTTAGAAACTTTGAAGTAATACTTTAAGCCCTGCAACGATTCAAGGAGGATTGAGCCGCAATTCTTTTAATAAATATTACCCAGATGTTACCCTGGTGAGGTCTTTGCGTGAATTACCCCTTCCTGTGTTGAACCACAAGCATATAATTTCCGTTCTTTGTAGTAACCACTACGAGTATGAAAATCATGCCGAAACTTGCTATCCTGGAGTCCCTGGATACCATGGACCATGTTCAGATGGAGAAAGTGTTGCAGTACATTAAAGAAATACTGCAGCAACATCAGGTGACTGAGAAGAGTACCTTCCGTAAAAAGGCGATGGAACAAATTCGATCAGCCCTTCGCTCGGAACAGAGAATAAAGGTACAGGCTTGAAACCATCCAGAGATTTGAAACAGGCACTTGCCGGTGTCTGATGGGTTCTTAATCCTGTTTTCTGTCTTGTTCAGTGCCCACAAATTGGTTCATCAACAGCCAAGGTTCTTTTTCAAATTTCTGTCTGGCAAGCCACCGAAGTCAAGGGGTTTTTCCGGGGATAAGTCAACCACACCAAAAGAATTCGTTTTTTTTGGCTTTGTAATCTTCTTTTCTTTCTTCTTGGATTTCTTATTCACGCGCATAATAATTAAACCAAAATATGGTTGGTTTCATGGTGCTTTCCATTACCAATGTAAAACCTTCTAAATTCTCGTGGAAATTCTCTAACCAGCCCTATCTTAGGCTGTTTAAATTTAATCAAAATAGACCTTGTCAGGAGAACACAAATCGGTAGCGTCAATGAAGCCTGGCGAATCAGCTGTAATCTCAGGCTTTACGGATGAGCAGCTTTCTGTCAAATTACTTGAAATGGGGTTTTTGCCAGGCACAGTTGTTCGATTCAATTTTTCAGCCCCCTTCGGTGATCCTATTTGCGTCAATATCTCCGGCTATGATCTTTCGCTTCGTCTGGATGAAGCTTCCACGATCTCCATCATTAACTGACAGATGCCATGAAGCGATTGAAGATTGCTTTGGTAGGCAAACCTAACGCAGGAAAATCATCCCTGTTCAACCGATTAACCGGGCTTAATCAGAAGATCGGTAACTTCCCGGGCGTCACAGTTGACAAGCGCATTGGGTTTTGTCAATTGGATGAGTCAACATCCTCTGAAATCATTGACTTGCCTGGCATTTATAGTCTTTATCCGAGGACGCTGGACGAAAAAATTGTTGTCGAAATACTCACCGATAAAAAAGGAGAAAATTTCCCAGATCGCATAGCGGTAATCGCTGATGCTACAAATCTGAAGAACTGTTTGTTATTGCTCACACAGCTTATTGACCTCGGGTTGCCAGTCATGTTAGGCCTTAACATGATGGACCTGGCCGCAAAGTCTGGTCTTAGCCTTGACATTAAAAAATTATCAAAAAAACTCGATGTGCCTGTGGTGATGATCAACGCACGGCAGGGCTTTGGTCTGGAAGACCTTAAAAGGCAAATCGCAGCAGAGACTACACCCTCTCAGCGAAGAATCTTCCAGCCGATGAATGGAGTTGCGTCGGCGTTAAAAGAAATACAAGACCATTTTAATCTGTCTTCGGAATACGAGGCATTCCAATATCTGCAACAACCGGAGAATCTTCTTTTTCTCTCAAACGAGGATCGGTCTTTTATCAAGACAGTTGCAAAAGAGCAAAACTTCTTCCCTCATAAATATCAGGGTGCTGAAACAATTCATCGGTATGAGTTTATTCAGGAAGTACTCGATTCAGTCATTATGAAGTCGGCTGGACAAGAATGGAAGGGTGCATCAAATCGGTTGGATAAAATCCTTACCCACAAAGTGTGGGGCTACCTCATTTTTTTCGCCCTTCTATTCCTCATTTTTCAGTCTGTATTTGCATTGGCGCAAATTCCGATGGATGCCATTGATCGGGGTTTTGTCCACCTCAGCACCTTTCTGGGAAAGAGACTGCCCGAGGGCCCCTTATTTGAATTGATTTCAAGCGGTATGGTGCCTGGCATCGGAGGCATCATCATCTTTATTCCGCAGATCGCTATCCTATTTGCTTTCATATCCATATTGGAAGAGACAGGATATATGTCAAGAGTTGTTTTTCTTATGGATAAGATCATGCGAAAGTTTGGCATGAGCGGTCGGAGTGTAGTGCCGCTGATGTCGGGTTTGGCATGCGCTATACCGGCGATCATGGCTACTCGTACAATCGACAACTGGAAGGATCGGTTAATCACAATTTTTGTAACTCCACTCATGAGTTGCTCAGCCAGACTGCCAGTGTTTACCATTTTGGTTGCGCTTATTGTGCCACAACAACGAGTGTGGGGACTTGTCAGCCTTCAGGGAATCGCGCTCATGGGGTTGTACGTACTTGGATTTCTTGCCGCAATGTTTTCAGCCCTTTTGCTAAAGACGATCATAAAAGTAAAAGAACGCAGCTACCTTATCATGGAGATGCCGACCTACAGAATGCCCAAGTGGTCAAATGTTGGCTTCACAATTGTTGAAAAAACAAAGACGTTTGTGCTGGAGGCTGGAAAAGTGATCATCGCGATTTCAATAATCTTATGGGTTTTGGCAAGCTATGGTCCCAAAGAAGTAATGGATCAGTCCAGGGCTACAGTAAGATTAGAATCGCAGGACCTTCAACTAACGGAGCAGGCTTTTGAAAACAAAGTGGCTGCATACAAATTGGAACATTCATACGCAGGGATCATCGGTAAGTGGATGGAACCGGCCATCCGGCCTTTGGGCTTTGATTGGAAAATCGGCATTGCTCTGATCACTTCATTTGCCGCGCGAGAGGTATTTGTCAGCACCATTGCCACCATCTACAGCCTTGGCAGTGCAGATGACAATGCCACCATCAAGGACAGGCTGAAAGATGAAGTCAACCCACAAACTGGTGGCCCCCGCTTTACTCCTGCGGTCGGGTTTTCATTGTTGGTATTTTACACTTTCGCGATGCAGTGTATGAGCACGCTGGCCATTGTGAAGCGTGAGACGAAGGGATGGAAATGGCCGTTGCTGCAATTAATCTATATGACAGCCCTGGCGTATTTTTCTGCGCTGGTCGTTTATCAGGTTCTCTCATGATCAAAATATGACCATCGATGCAAGAGTACATTGTCTAGCCATTATTGGGTTCCTCACTGGAGCTTGTTCATCACCTCCTAACAAATTTCATGATGTCGGCAAACCGAATTAACCCAA
>JAYVRH010000771.1:0-10050 GCA_043776495.1 Cyclobacteriaceae bacterium | reverse complement strand
GTGGCACCATCCTTTTTAAAATCAAGGATTTCAACCGGGTCAAGCTCCTGGTTGTAACCAGTCTTGCCAAGCCCCTGAGCCGTCGCCCTGTAATCATTAAAAATAGCATGACAAGAGTCATAGACTTGAGCCAGGTGAGATAATTCACCAAGTAACTTGTCATCCGCACGCAGGTAGAATTCTTTTTGGCCCGGATATCGCTTTTGAACTTCAAGAAACAATTTAACCGAATGTGAATAGTACTTTTCGGCAGCGACAAATTGAGATTTCATCAATTGAATTTGTCTAGCCCGTTCCTTCAATTTTAACCTGGTCTCGATGTCCAATTGAACGTCGGATAACTTTACTCCAAATTTCCCTGTTCGCAAGTCCCTCCGATTATAGATCTGGTAATACTCCTCATTTTTACTGACTTCTTTTTCTGTTATCCCTTTGCTTGCCTTTTCGTAGAAATAGACTGCGGAGTCAAGTAGAATGACCATCTGTTCAGTCTGCTTCAACATATCGAGTTTGATAGCCTTTTCCTGATAAATCATTCCCATGAAGAGGTAGGCGTTGGGGTTATCGTCATTCACCTTCAGGTATTTCTTTAGGTATGGCTCTGAATTAGAAAAGTCTTTCGCATTAAGCAACACGAAAAGGTCTTTGTATTTGATTTTCTGACTGAGGCCCTGATAACTGAAAGTAATTATCAAAAAGCCTGTCAGGAGTGATCTAATATCCATTTTTGAATTCTAAATTGAGGGCAAATTACTGAATTATTAAGATTTGATGAATTACAAAGACTGCTTGAAAAAGTCGATTCTTCAACTTGCTCCCTTTCTAAAGCCGGTGGCGGTTTCTTTGACGCTGGTGCTATTGCTGCAAGCGACGGGCCTGATGAGCTCAGCATCCTATTTGAGTCAGCGCGCGTTGCTTGCTACGGGTCTGAGAGATGCCTCTGTGGAGAAAGAAATGATCGACGAGAATTTTGACTATCAGTTTACCATAAAGGATTTAGAAGGTAATAAACTTCAATTTGATCAATTTAAGGGGAAGGTCATATTTCTAAACCTGTGGGCTACCTGGTGCGGCCCTTGCAGGGCTGAGATGCCTGGAATACAAAATCTCTATTTAAAGATGGACCATGAGAAGGTTGCTTTTGTCATGCTCTCAATAGACAAGGACAGTGACAAAGGAAAGATAGCAGACTATCTAAAGAAAAGAGAGTTTACATTCAAGGCTTACCAGCCATCAGGTTATCTTCCTGAGCAACTGCGCATCACATCAATCCCCACAACTTTCATTATATCCAAAGAAGGGAAAATAGTAAGAAAAGAAGTTGGCAGTATGAGGTATGACACTTCAAAGTTCAAGAAGTTTTTGGAGGACCTAAGCCAATAACGACACCCATGAGATCAAATCCTTTTTAACCATTATGATATTTAGTCTTCAAAACAAAATAGCAGTGATCACTGGCGGTGGCAGCGGCATCGGCAAGGCAATCTCAGAGTGTTTTGCCGCCCAAGGCGCTGTCGTTTGTATCCTGGAGCTGAACGAGGTAGCCGCAAATGACACCTTGAACGCAATAAAGGAAAAAGGAGGCATAGCAATATGCGTGGGTTGCAATGTCAAGCAACAGGCTGAAGTAATCAAGGCATTTCAGGAAATCATCAAGCAGTTCAAGGTCATCGATATTTTGGTAAACAGTGCCGGTATTGCCCATATTGGAAGACTTGACACAACAACCGAGGCTGATTTCGAAAAAATATTTCAGGTAAATGTGAAAGGGACCTACAATGCAATGTATGCTGTCATTCCGCAAATGTTGAAGCAACAAAAAGGCGTCATCCTTAATGTGGCTTCTATTGCCGCCACGCTTGGGATTGCCGACCGTTTTGCGTATAGCATGAGTAAGGGGGCAGTGCTCAGCATGACATTGTCGGTCGCGCGAGATTATATCAAAGAAGGCATTCGATGCAACAGCATTTCGCCGGCAAGAGTACACACGCCATTCGTGGATGGGTTCATCAACGCTAATTATCCTGGTAAGGAAGATGAGATGTTTGAAAAACTGTCGAAGATTCAACCGATTGGCCGGATGGGGCAACCGACGGAGATCGCCCACCTGGCCCTATATCTTTGTTCGGATGAAGCAGCCTTTGTCACAGGCAGTGACTACCTGATCGATGGTGGCTTCACAAAACTCAACAGCTAAAGTTTATTTCCATAACTAAATCATTAACCACATGAAACTCCTTCGATTTGGCGACGCTGGTGAAGAGACACCGGGCATATTATTAAATGGAAAAATTGTAGACCTCACCAGGTTCGAAGAAGACTTTGGTGAGAAATTTTTTGAAACCAACGGCATCGCCCGGTTACGAAAATGGTTGGAACAAAATCTGAAATACCTTCCTACCATTGGAGACAGCCCACGCTTTGGCACACCTTTTCTACGGCCATCCAAAATAATTTGCATTGGGCTCAATTATGCTGATCATGCCAGAGAGGCTAACATGGAACTTCCCAAAGAGCCGGTAATATTTTTTAAGTCCACCACGGCACTCAACGGACCAAATGATCCTCTCACCATCCCTAACAATAGCCAGAAGACTGACTGGGAGGTGGAGCTAGCGGTAGTCATAGGTAAAAAAGCATCTTACATTTCAGAAGAAGATGCCCCTCAATATATTGCTGGCTATTGCCTTCACAATGACTATAGCGAGCGAGCGTTTCAGCTGGAACGCGGCGGTCAATGGGTAAAAGGAAAAAGCTGCAATTCTTTTGCCCCGATGGGCCCTTATCTTGTCACACCCGGAGAGATTGATGATGTGAATAACCTCAAGATGTGGCTGAAAGTGAATGGCCAAATGATGCAGAATAGCAACTCCAGCAACCTGGTATTCAAAATACCTTTCATTGTAAGCTATCTTAGTCAATTTATGACCTTGCTTCCCGGTGATATAATTTCTACCGGCACTCCTGCCGGCGTCGGGATGGGAATGAAGCCCCCCTGGTATCTGAAGAGTGGAGATGTGATTGAGTTGGGCATCGAAGGACTTGGTGAGCAAAGGCAAGTAGCGATTTGAATTGGTTCATGACAATTGACGCCCATCAGCACTTCTGGAACTATCAAGCACAAAGGGACTCATGGATCAAAGAGGACATGAGTAAAATAAGGAAAGATTTTCTCCCTGAGAATCTCTCCCCAATACTGAAAAAAAATAGAATTGAAGGTTGTGTTGCTGTCCAGGCTGACCAATCAGAAAAAGAAACTGACTTCCTTATTAGATGTGCACGCAATCATCCTTTTGTCAAAGGTGTTGTGGGCTGGACAGACCTTCAATCTCCTGGGGTGCAGGCCAGGTTGGAATACTATTATCAATTTCATGAGGTTAAGGGTTTCCGTCACATAGTACAGTCAGAGCCTGATAATTTTATTTTGGAAGATAACTTCTGTTCAGGCATTGGATTGTTGGAGCAGTACAATTTCACTTACGATATTCTCATTTATCATCATCAGCTTCCAACGGCTTTAAAATTTATTAAGAAATTTCCCAATCAAAGCTTTGTGATAGATCACCTCGCAAAGCCATCGATCCGGCAACGACAGCTCAAACCATGGAAACAACAACTACAACAAATTGCCATGCATGAAAATGTTTGCTGTAAACTCTCTGGATTTGTAACGGAAGCAGACTGGGAAAACTGGAGAGCATCGGACTTCAAACCTTATTTTGAAACTGCACTCGAGGCATTCGGTCCTAAACGTCTAATGTATGGTTCAGACTGGCCCGTCTGCCTGCTTGCCGGGGAGTATGAAGACCAACTTCAAATCACCAGACAATTCATAGACACGTTGTCGCCTTCAGAAAAGAAAGCCATCATGGGTGAAAATGCCGTCAGATTTTATCATCTTTAATCGCATCAATCTTACTCAATGGACCTTCATTTAAAAGGCAAAGTGATCCTTATCTCGGGAGGCGCGAAAGGCATTGGTAAAGCCATCTGCACACAGCTTGTGGAGGAAGGCGCTATACCTGTTCTGCTCGACAAAGATGAGACTGCTGGGAAAGACTTTGTGAAACAATTTCCCACTTCGCACTTTATCCATCTTGATTTATATGACTCTTTTGCCTGCAAGAAGAGTGTCGACAAAATCGAGAAGAAACTGGGACAAATAGATGGGCTGGTGAACAATGCGGGCGTCAACGATAGCATTGGGCTCGAAAAAGGTACACCACAGAAATTCATTCAATCATTGACGAACAATGTCGGTCATTACTATTACCTGACCCATTTCTGCTTGCCTTATCTAAAAGAATCCAAAGGAAGCATCGTGAATGTTGGTTCGAAGGTTGCGATGACAGGCCAGGGTAATACCTCCGGTTATGCCGCCGCCAAAGGAGCCATCCTCGGACTCACACGTGAGTGGGCAGCAGAACTTCTACCCTATTCCATCCGTGTGAATGTGGTACTTCCTGCTGAAGTCTGGACACCGCTATACGAATCGTGGGTCAACTCTTTTCCCAACCCTAAAGAAAAAAAACGCCAGATTGAGAATAAGATTCCATTCGAAAAGCGAATGACAACTCCCGAAGAGATCGCTAACACCATTGTCTTTCTTCTTTCGAATCGCGCCAGTCATATTACTGGCCAATGGATCAATGTAGACGGAGGTTATGTTCATCTCGACCGTGCCCTTTAAACATTCAAACACTTAAAAGTTCTCAATCCTATGCCCAGCGCACCAATAGAAACCCCTAAGCTTAACCATGGACAGAATGGTAATTCTTATGGAATTGCTTTTATTCTTGTCACAAGCCTTTTCTTTTTGTGGGGCATAGCGAATAGCCTGAACGGAACACTCATTAAACATTTTCAGACCGCGCTCCAACTCACTCGTGCGCAGGCGGGAATTATTGACTCCGCCTTTTACGTCGGCTACTTTGTGATGGCCATACCGGCGGGCTTCATTTTAAATCGCATTGGATACAAGAAAGGCATTATCATAGGCCTTCTCCTATTTGCTTTGGGCGCTGCGCTTTTTTATCCCGCAGCTGAAGTGCGTGTCTATAGTTTCTTTCTCTCTGCCTTGTTCATCATTGCTTGCGGCCTCGGGTTTCTCGAAACAGCCGCCAATCCTTACGTTACAGTATTGGGTGATCCCGCCTCCGCTGAGAGTAGAATTAATTTTGCACAATCATTCAACGGGCTAAGTACCATCCTTGGTCCCATCATTGGGAGTCTTTTCATATTCTCTTCGACAGAGCACACCAACGAAATGCTGAACCTGATGACCCCTCAAGAGGCGGAAGTGGTGAGAATTGCGGAAGCACATTCTGTTCAAATGCCTTATCTGGTTTTGGCAGGAGTGGTATTCACCATTGCAATTTTATTCTCCATGGTGAAGATGCCGGAAATTTCATCTCCTTCTGAATCTTCCTCCAGCATGAAAGGCATCTTCCGACATCGTCACCTGGTCTTTGGCATCATCGCACAATTCTTTTATGTAGGAGCCCAAACTTCCATCTGGGGATATTTCGTAGACCTAAAACTTTTTTTCGCTCATGACGACAACCTGGGGCTCGTCAATAGCATCTATCAAGTGACAGAAGGGATGACACCCACTCAGATTGCGAGCTACCATGCCTCATTTGCTTTTGTCCTATTCATGGTCGGAAGATTTTTTGGCACCTGGCTCCTTACAAAGTTTAAAGCCGATCGGCTCTTAAGCATTTACGCTATCGCTTGCATTTTACTATTAGCCATCGCGTTCGTCACGACGGGCTTGATTGCCGTGATCTCCATTATGATGACCTACTTTTTCATGTCGATTATGTTTCCGACCATTTTCTCCTTATCGATCAAGAATCTTGGGGGCCAGGTGAAATTGGGATCCTCGCTCGTCATCATGGCCATTGTCGGCGGGGCGATCCTACCTCCCCTCACCGGGTTAGTATCGCAAACTGGAATGAGAAACGCGCTGCTTGTCCCCTTCATAGCTTTCTTCTTTATTTTGTATTTCGGATGGAATGGGCACAAGGTTAGAACTTTGGATTCGAAGTAATTAATAGTCTTAATTAAGATTGAGATGTCAAATTTGGAAACGCTAGTAGGCAATAGGCAATCAGCAGTAGGCAATATTCCTTACTGCCTACTATTAAAATCATATTACATTTTCTTTGATTTTTTAAGATTGAACATTGATATCTAAAATAGTAACTATGGCCCGCTATTGCTTTGCACTCGATCTAAAAGACAATCCTGCCTTGATTGCAGAATATGAAGCTTATCATAGGAAGGTCTGGCCGGAAATTTTACGAAGCATCAAAGATGCAGGCATTGACCAACTAGACATCTATCGAGCAGGAAACCGATTGTTCATGATCATGGAAGCAAGTGGTAAGTTTTCCCTGGAATCGAAAGCCAAATCGGATGAGGCCAATCCCAAAGTACAAGAATGGGAAACATTAATGTGGAAGTACCAACAGGCATTGCCCAATGCAAAGCCAGGAGAAAAATGGATATTGATGAAAAAGATATTTGAGCTATGACTGACGAGACTGTGAGATTTTCACCTGAAGTGTTGAAAGATTTTTCTACCAAAGTCTTTATGCATTTTGGAGTACCCCTGAGCGATGCGCTGACAGCCTCTAACGTCTTAGGCCTTTCCGACATCAGGGGCATCGACTCCCATGGAGTAGCCAGGCTGCATACTTATTTCGAAATGTTAACCCTTCAGCGAATCAATCCCAAGCCCAATGTGAAAATTGTAAGAGAACACAAAAGCGTTTGCACGGTGGATGGAGATAATGGCCTTGGACTGGTGGTAGGGCCGAAGGCAAATGAAATCGCGATGGATAAGGCGGCGGAATTTGGGTCCGGTTGGGCCAGTGTCTGCAATACCAACCACTATGGCATAGCTTCGTATTACTCGTTAGAAGCCCTTAAACGCAACATGATAGGCTGGTCGATGACCAACACCACCAAGCTGGTGGCTCCCTTGTGGGGCGCTGAGCGCATGCTGGGCACCAACCCCATCTCCATCGCCTTTCCGGGATTGAAAAATCTTCCCATCGTTATTGACCTTGCCACCAGCGCCGCTGCCTACGGCAAAATTGAAATTGCGAAACGCAAGAAGGCCCCGGTACCTAAAGGATGGATTGTAGATAAGGAAGGAACTATGAGCACCAACCCCGAAGACATGATTAATGGTGGGGCTATACTCCCACTCGGTTCTGACCGGGAACTCGGAGGACATAAAGGCTATGCCTTATCGGCGATGGTAGATATTCTTTCGGCGGTATTGAGTGGGGCTAATTGGGGCCCGTTCGCTCCTCCATTCGCTTTGCGACAAGAAATTCCAAGCCGGAGCGTCGGCAAAGGCATCGGTCATTTTTTTGGAGTGATGGAGATCGAGGGCTTTATGGAAGTGAATGAGTTCAAAAAACGAATCGATGAATGGATCGAAGTTTTTAGAAATACAAGACCTGCCAAGGGAACCGGCGGAGTTTTGATACCGGGTGATCCGGAACATCAGGAGGAGGCCATTCGCTCAAAAACTGGAATTCCACTGATAGCAGCCGTGATCGAAGATTTAAAAGATATTTCAAAACATACAGGCATTCCGTTTCCTGGTTAGACGATAAGGTTCTGGTTAACAAAGTCAATGTTGATGAGTTCGATCTATCGGATTAAAAATTTCGCCCTTTCAGGGCTTATTGTACTCCTGTAGTTCGATAACGAAGGGCTTCACCCTTCGTTACTTTTCTTTTTCACCCTTTCAGGGTTTGCGAACTCTGTCCGAGGTTAAGAACACATATAGCCAGGTCTTATTCATAATGAAAACAAGAATTGATCCTAGCCCTGAAGGGGCGAACTGCGTTACGACAGGGTGAAGCCCTGTCAAAGTAAATGCTTGTCGTCTAAGACAAAATATATTATGAAGCCCTGGAAGGGTGAAATAGCAATTCTATCAGCATCCTCCGATCATTCTCAAAGTCAACGATTTTAAATCTCCACCCAAGTCAATTATCATAATACTTTAGCAATCGCAATTTTACCTTTTCCATTCCCACACTCGCCTTTTCAGGAATAAAATAAAGGTTGGGTGATTCTCTCACTTCAGGAACTTTCGGATCTATAATAAACTTAGGCACATCCCGCCCCACGTAATCAATCAATCCTGCCGCCGGATAAACAACCATAGAGGTGCCCACCACCAAAAAAATATCAGCTTTGGCGGCGATTGTTGCCGCGACTTCCATCATCGGTACCATCTCTCCAAACCATACGATGTTTGGACGAAGTTGGGAACCCTTCTCACATTTGTCACCAATCTTAAGTTCCCATCCTTTGATCGGATAGACCAGCGATTCATCCAATGTGCTTCGCGATTCAAAGAGACTGCCATGAAGATGTATGACGTTCGTTGAGCCGGCCCGCTCATGAAGGTTGTCGACATTTTGAGTGACCACAGTCACCACAAAATCTTTTTCCAACTCGACCAGCACCTCGTGCCCGCGATTAGGCTTCACCTCGAGGGCCTTCTTTCTACGTTGATTATAAAAATCCAGAACAAGCTCCCTGTTTTTATGCCAGCCTTCGGGGGTTGCTACTTCTTCCACACTAAAGCCTTCCCACAATCCCCCAGAGTCACGGAACGTCGGAATGCCGCTTTCGGCACTGATGCCAGCACCCGTCAGTACAACAAGGCGTTTCATCATTTGAACGATTACTTCAGCTTCCGATCAAAAAACTCTTTTGCAGTGTTAAATACTTTCGACCAGCTTTCATAACGCAAAAAGCCATGGACTTCATCCGGTAGAATCAGGAGTTCCACCGTCACATTCTTATCCCGAAGTTTTTCTGCGAGGTCGGTAGTTTGCTGAAACAAAACATTGCGGTCATCATCACCGGCTATCAACAAAACGGGAGCCGTCCACTTGCTGAGATCTGAAATGGGGGAACTTTTATAGCCTAATTCCATCTCATTGGCACCGATGCCCCAACCACCACCAGGAGAAAATTCACGGGCACGGAATGCCCAATCATGGACACCATGTAGATCGACACCAGCCTTAAACAGTTCCGGGTTTCTTGCCAGGCCCATGGCGGTAAGATAGCCTCCATAAGAGCCTCCCCACAATCCAATCTTTGCCGGATCCACATCTGCAAGTGTTTGTAAATACTTCGCAGCAGCAACCACATCCTGATACTCACTTGCTCCACGAGGTCCCTGGTTCTTTGCCCTGCGAAAATCACGGCCATAACCGATGCCATCCCTGTAATTCACTGCCACCACTGCGTAACCTTGACTTGCCAGATATTGGTTGAACGCATAACAATTAATGTAATAGTCCCTGTAATGAAAGCCTAGCAACATTTGCCTGATCGGGCCACCATGCATAAATACAAGTCCGGGTCGCTTGCCGGCTATAGACCGATTGATAAACAACTGACCATGGATCGTTGTACCATCAGCTGCCTTGAATATGACAGGCTCAGGCTTGACAAAACCTGCAGGCAAAAATGTAAGCGATTTTTGTGGAAACACCGTAGCAGAAACCTTTCTTACGGGTTCAATTCTTGTCAGCACTTTTGAAGAGTTGGCAGTCGACCGAAAGCAATACAAGTCGTTGCCTGCGAAGGCCGGATACATTTCAATTCCCTCTCCGGAAGTTACTGCAGTGGGAATACCTTTCGATACGTCAGACACCCAAATGTGGCGGCGATTAATGTCCTCGCGATTACCATCAAAATAAATTTGTTGACCAAGTGGATCTACCGCAAAACTTTCCACCTCACCATCACCGGGTGTGATGTCTTTCAGGTCGCTGCCATCCGGGTTGATGGAGTAAACATGGTCCCATCCCTTGTGTTCTGAGAAAAATAGAATGCGGTTGGACTTGGTCCAGGCGAATGCGGGGCTGGGATAATCCTGCGCAAACCCACCATCATCTGCTGGAGAGTTCCAGATCGAAGATGCTTTTCCAGTACTCGCATCGTCGACCCAAATAGAAAACTTCACACCCGCCACCACATTCAGAAGCTCGCCAACATTTG
>JAYVRH010000770.1:0-2973 GCA_043776495.1 Cyclobacteriaceae bacterium | reverse complement strand
AGTAGGGTTAAGTATCAGCAGCTTAAAGAGCCCTGTCCAAAAGGATGGGGCTCTTTTATGAATGACTAAATTTCAATAGAATCCCCTAGCTAGACCTTCAAAAGATTTCCTTGATGCGATAGGTTGTGGTACCGTAGCTGAAGCTTTCGCCCTCCTTTTTCCCCTTCATACTGGTATACAATGGGCTTTGGACGGACAAACCGAATATTGGCTTGCCATCTATCGAAAACTGCTCAATGCTTGCTGAAACAAAAAAAGCTATTTTGTCCGTTACGACCACAGTCCCAAATTCCACCACGGAATGAATCCGATCCATTGAGGACTCAATCTTATTGAGTTGATCCAATTCAACGTTGGCAAACTGCAGTTGATCCGACAATAGACTTGCCTGCTCCACATTTTCGGACTTTTGAGATTGTGTATTCGAATCATATTCTTCCTCGTTCACATTTCCATCTGTCGCCATGATCTCCTTGATTCTTTGACGAAAATCATCGATCACCGATTGATGCTTCTGAATGCCGGCAGCAAGTATTTTCTTTTTGAAGTTGATCTTGTCTTTTTCTTTCATAAAATAAATATATGTCTTTTCTCTATTCCTGTTTTGTCACTTTAAACGTGCCAAGGCTGTTTCGCAGAGTTTCTCGGAGAATGCAAAGGAGTTACACGGAGAAATGAAAGGTAATTTTGTATCAATTATTAACTCTCCGTGAAAATCCTGGAGCTTCTCTGCGAAACTCCCTGCCTGCGCACGACGCTTCGGCGGGAAGCGTGAAATAGCATTAGAATGTCTATAATTTATCAAAGTCGACAAAGCAGGACTATTCATTATCATACCCTTAACCATTGGAATGTCTTGAAACAGTACTCCATTATCTATTTGTCCCCAGGGCCATCGCAAGTGTTTTTAACTTATGATTATGGTCGGCGATCAATTTTATGATCCCTACGAATGGAACAAAGAGAATCATTCCTGCCAACCCCCAGAGCAGCCCTCCAACAAAGATGGCCACCAGCACAGCAAGCGTATTAACATTGAGTTTGTTGCTTACCGCAAATGGAAAGATAAGATTGGCTTCTAAATATTGGACGAATGTGAATATCGCGACAATTCCAAATGGGTACCATATGGAATCATAGGTGATCCAGGCCATCGCAATGGGTAATAAAGATCCCACCAGGATTCCGATATAGGGTATGAAAGTGAGTACCGAAGCCATAAATCCAAAAAGAATAGCATGAGGCACACCAATCAAAAACAGTCCAAGGCTATTGAGGATACCCACAATCAGATATACCAAACCCATACCTTTTATGAAATTATAGTAGGCCTGAATGGTCAGTGAAAGTATTTCTTTGATATGCTCTTTCTTCTCCTGTGGAAAAATTCTAAAGATGACCTTGATCCACAAGTTCCGGTAAAAAAGCAATAACACCGAATACACCGGAATCAGTATAAGCATGATGAATGAAACTGCTGAAAATGAAATTGTTCTTTGCAAGAAGGCGAATGCTCCAATAACGGCTTCATCGGTTGCTTGAGATATCCATCGATCTTGCTGCGCATCTGAAATGCCAAACGAGCTACTCATCCACAGGCCTAATTCATGAAATGCCTTCATTAGCTTAATTTGGATCGTAGGCCATTCATGTAAGAAATCAAAAAACTGCTTCACTAGAAGGGCCACCAATCCGAGAAATAAAATCATGATGATCGAAACACCGATCAGTATTGCTGTCATGCGGCCAAAACCCTTCAATTCCAACCAGGAGCAAACGGGGTGAAGGACGAAACTGATCAACGTCGCGAACGCCAATGGTATGAAGAAGTCCCTTCCAAAATATAGAATGACCGACCCATAAATAACGTATTGCAGCAAGATGAGGTGCCTGCTGTGCATTGTGTTTAAGTTGATTTCCGAAGGGTTATCCTTCATTTTTTGCGTTTTGGTTTTACTTCACCTTCCAGCTCTCCGGACTCCTTCGCATTGTCTTCGAAAAGTATTCGGATGGCGGGAGTAGTGGTATCCTCATACTGCCCGCTCTTAATACTCCAAACGAACAGCATCAGGAAGCCTATCGCGATGGTCAGGCTTATGCAGATCAAAACGACAATGATATCCATGGCGTACTTAATTATTAAGCAAAAGTCGCATTGTTGGGGCGCTTTAATTTCTTAGAGGCAACATAATTGACAGCCAACGTTGAAAATCCTACGACGGTGATGCTGCTAATGGGCATCAAAATGGCTGCCACCAATGGAGTAAGATATCCACTGATGGCGACACTCAACGCGACGGCATTATACATTAACGAAATCGCAAAACCAGTTTTTAAAATAGTTGCGGAGGATCTGGCGAGGTTCAGAAACTGATCCAACGATTCCATTTTGTTGCCCTGAAGAATCCCATCGCATGCCGGACTAAATACACTTGCATCATCACTCACTGCAATTCCGATATCACTTTGCTTTAGCGCGCCTGCATCATTTAGTCCATCGCCCACCATCATTACTTTTCTCCCTTGCCTTTGGAGTTCCCGTATGTATTGCAGTTTATCACCAGGACTCTGATTAAAATTCAGATGACACGAAGGACCAAATAATTTTCTCATTTCCGCCTTGTCTGTTTCATTGTCTCCGGAAAGAAGCGCAAAACATTTTTCTCCCAGACTCAAAATCATTTGTTTTAAGTTTTTCCTGGTCTGGAGGGAAATGGAAAAATATCCTCTCACCACCCCATCGATGGAAATATAGACGATGGATGCCCGGCCATTCATGTGCTTGTCGAGGCCAACAAAGAATGATGATCCCAACTTAAGCTGCTTACCTCTTATTGATCCCTGAATACCCAGCCCGGGCTGCTCTTTGAAATCCTGGACTGACTGATTGACTGATCTGGCTTGAATGGATCGGGTGATGAGACTGCTCAGCGGATGTGTTGAGTAGCTTGCTAATATTTAACCCATCCTGTT
>JAYVRH010000769.1:0-2975 GCA_043776495.1 Cyclobacteriaceae bacterium | reverse complement strand
TGATCACCTGGTCTCCGGAGGTGTTAAAAGTAGAATCGGCTAAAAGCAATCCGATCCGGTCAATCGTGTAAACCGAATAAGAAGCAAGTTTGAAATAGAATTCGATCCGGTATCTTTTTCCCTTCTTGAGAGGAGCCTTCAATTCACCGTGGATATATTCGCGGTAGCTGCGAGGTTTGCTGGTGGGCCTGTTCCACACATAAATTCCAGCATATGCAGAACCAGCGTGCGCATTCGATTCACCCGCCCAGTTGAAGGGTACATCGCAATCGCCCCAACTGCATTGATGAAAGTAATCTGGAGTACCCGCATTTGCCGATCGCCATCCCGGCAAGGAAAATTCCTTGCTGCTGATGCTGAAATTATTCGGGCAGCGGTAGTGTTCTTCGAAACTCGGATTGATTACCAAGTTCTGGCCACCTGAAACATTGGCAATCGCCATAGCAATCAGAAAACCTATACTGCCATTCATCCACCTCCAACTCATTTATAATAAGTGATTTCAGTTTTGAATCTTGCCTCTGTGGCACCGAGTCTATGGAAGGCTGATTTCGAAATGCAAATGATGGTCTTTGGATCAGACGAGGGAATGGTGCCTGTTATCCGCACAAATACCTCCTGATTGGTGGCGAGGTTTCTTATTTTTAAAATTGTGCCAGGGCTTACCGTGCGATGTTGTGCCAGGTACTTTCTATTGCCCTCACTTCCTTCAATCAACTCCGCCATTCCGATTTCCTTCACTTCGCTGCTTCCACCCGAGCCTTCAGAAATTTTTATAGTACCATTATCCTGGGTGGTTGACCCTATTGCTACTGGCGACACCGTCACCACAACGGTTAAGACTTGCCCTACTTTCAAGTCATTATCCTGAATGCCATTGAGCTCTTTTAGCCGTTGCACCGTCATTCCATACAGCCTGGAAATGGAGAACAAAGTTTCTTTAGGTGCCACGACGTGGGTCTTGGCAGCAGACGGCTGTGGCGATTTCACTTCAACAACTTCCTCAGATGACTTTTTCTTGATTAGAATGCTTTGACCCATTGAAAGCGAATTATCTTTGAGCTTGCTCCATTCTTTAACCTCATCAACCGACACACCATAAAGTCGTGCAATAGAGAAAAGTGTCTCTTTTGCTCCTACTTTATGGATGAGACCCTCAGCCGTTTGAACCGCAGGTTGGCTCTTTGCGCCTGGTGTATAGGGTATCTTTAATATCTGTCCTACCTCCAATCCCCCATCGGCTGTGGGATTTTGATCCAGGATGTTAAGAATGGTGGTACCATATCGCCTGGAAATGCTGAATAGCGTTTCCTTCTCGTCAACCTGATGGACAACAAATAGCTTGCCCTTGATGGTTTCCATCCGCAGCGAGTCGTGGGGCAGTGAACTAAGCAGAGAAAATACTAAGATTTGAAACATAAGATTTTAATTCCAACGAAAATTACTACTTCCATCGTGCACCGCGCAACCCAAACACGTTGAATTACTTAGTATTTTTACAAAAACACACTGTATGAAGGCGATATCCCTCACCATCCTGATACTCTCAAGCCTCGTTATTTCGCTTCTTGCGCAGGAAAAGCCAAAAGTGATGGTGATGGAGATTAAGAGCGAAATCGATCCCAGGATGCTCCGCTATGTAAAGCTGGCGATAGCGCATGCCGAAGATACAAAAGCCGACTATGTGATAGTCGACATGGACACCTACGGCGGGGTGCTCACAGACGCTAAGGAAATTGTTGATATTATCATGGATTTTAAGAACCCCATCTGGGTATACATTAATTCGGATGCAGCTTCGGCAGGAGCGCTTATTTCCATCGCCTGTGATAGTATTTACATGTCACCAGGCGCTAGCATTGGAGCAGCCACGGTGGTAGAAGGGGCCGGCGGGCAAGCTGCCCCCGACAAGTACCAGTCCTACATGCGCTCCATCATGCGAGCCACGGCAGAAGAAAATGGAAGAGATCCCCGCATTGCGGAAGGCATGGTGGATGAGAAGGTCGTTGTGGACAGCATCAAGCAGGCGGGGAAAGTAATCACGTTCACAACTTCCGAGGCCTTGAAATATGGGTATTGTGAAGCAAAGGTCGAATCCATTCAGGAAATCCTTAAGCGAAACAAAGTTGAAGATTATGAGATTGAGTACTTCAAACTCGGAGCAGTTGAGAAGATCATCGCTTTCTTTTTGAATCCATTTATCAGCGGGTTGCTCATTCTTTTGATAATAGGAGGAATCTATTTTGAGTTGCAAACGCCCGGAATCGGGTTCGCGCTTTTTGCTGCGATCATTGCACTGATTCTTTATCTGGTTCCCTATTATCTGAATGGCCTGGCCGAATACTGGGAGATATTAGCGCTCTTGACCGGGCTCATTCTTGTGATTCTGGAAATATTTGTAATCCCGGGATTTGGTGTGGCAGGAGTATTGGGAATTGGTATGACCGTGGGTTCTCTCATACTGATCATGCTCAACAACGACTTCTTCAATTTTGATTTCGTTCCACTCGGCGACATCGTTGTGGCAATGTTTGCTACCGTTGGAGGAATTACCGGAGGAGCGTTATTGCTTTTCTTTGGTGGCACCAGACTAACCCAAACGAGTGCCTTTAAGCGAATGGCCTTGACCAACACTCAGGAGAAGCAGCAGGGATATACTTCGAATTTCAATGAAGGTCCTATGGAGGGTAAAATGGGAATGGCTTTCACGATCCTTCGCCCCAGCGGCAAAGTTATGATCGACGGAAAAATTTATGATGCTTTTACGCGAGGTGAGTATATTGAAAAAGACGAGAAAATAGAAGTAATTGGTGGTGAGGGCTCGACACTGCGAGTGAGGAGGGATGAGGGTGGAAAGTAGAAAAGAGTGCGAAGTGGGAAAGTGGAGAGTCAGAAGCGGAAAGCGGGAAGTGGAAAGTTGGAAATAGGAAGTTGAACATCGATGGCTGAAAGTTAATTCATGAAAATACTTGGTG
>JAYVRH010000768.1:0-2975 GCA_043776495.1 Cyclobacteriaceae bacterium | reverse complement strand
CAGCATTATTGAATTGATTGGGAAGGGAACTATTCTCAACAATTGGCTGCTTGGCATTTTGCTCAACCAGCTTTAGTAATTGTTCCAGCATATAAATTCTTATTAATTAGTTCGTTAACGTTTACATCCAAATTTCAGTAATAACCCCCATGAGTTTTATGCAAATTTATCAATTTTCTTACATATTTCTTACATGGCGGCCATTTCGTAAAGATGCTTGGCAATAATATTGTCTGGATGATGAGTATGTAACCTTTTTGGATTCTAATATTCTCGCTAATCCGATCACTTCTCCATTAACCTCCTGATATATTTTCCAACGATATCAAACTCGAGGTTCACAGAATTACCTCTTTTTAGGTATTTGAAATTCGTGTGATTGTAAGTATACGGGATGATCGCAACAGAAAATTCTGCTGTCTTCGCACTAAAGCTGGTAAGGCTCACTCCATTGACAGAAATGGAGCCTTTCTCAACGGTAATATTTTGGTCGGATGGATGGTAGGTGAATTCAAACAACCAGCTACCATCATTATCACGAATGGATTTGACAAAACCCACCTGGTCTACGTGTCCCTGAACGATATGACCGTCAAAGCGCCCGTTGTTGAGCATGCATCGCTCCAGGTTGACAAGACTGCCGGGCTGTAGCTCTCCTAGGTTTGTCTTTTGCAAGGTCTCCTGAACTGCAGTGACCCAATGTGTTCCTTTTTCCTGTTTGGTCACCGTAAGGCAAACTCCGTTATGAGAAACACTTTGGTCCGCTTTTAACTCGTCACTGATGGCGCTGGAAAAAAGAAAATGCTTGTTTGTCCCCTCCGACTCGATCCTCTCAATAAGGCCTACAGTTTCAATTATACCAGTAAACATGAGGGCAAATCTGAACAAAAGAATTTCCTAAAAAAAGTAAATGGGTAAAAGCCTGAAGCCTGGCTGAAAGAAGTCCTTCCGTATGCTTGTGATTTCTTTCGCGCAAAGTCGCAAAGGCACAAAGAATGCAGCCGAGTTTTACTTTGCGTTCTTAGCGGCTTTGCATGAAATGCATTTTTCGCTGATATTCAATAAACTATTGCTTCCGCAGCAAGTCTTCAATATTATACCGCATTCCATTTTTGAAAACAATTTCCACATTCCAGGCATCCTTAATGTTTTTCAACGGATCACCATTTACAATGACCAGATCAGCAAGTTTGCCCGCCTCAATTGTACCGAGATCCTTTTCAACACCGATGGCCTCAGCCGATAATATTGTCGCCGATCGGAGGGCCTGCTAAGGCGTGAGTCCTGCCTCCACAAAGTTCTGCAACTCGACATGCAAACTCAGACCATAGGTGATGAAAGGCGAGTCTGTTCCCGCAGTTATTTTAACACCCGCACCTACCATCTTCAGCAATGTCCGTTGCATTTCAGAAAAACGTTCACCAGCTTCCTGGCTGGTCCTATTAATCGCTTTTGCGAAATCATTGATGCTGCTTACATATCCTTTAGAATACAATGCATTTAGTTGTCTGTTTCCAACAACGTCAGGATCAGTTGTCCACTTGAGATAAAATCCACCCGATAAGGCCACGGTAGGTGTCATGTTCATCCCGGATTTTGATAGCAATTGAACCACATCATCATAGTTCTTCGCCACGGCAGTTAATTTGGGTGAATATCCCCTGCGGCTGGTTGCACTGATATGTTCTACTGCATCCACACCGTATCCAATGGCTGGATAAATTTCATGCGACGAAACAGGAATGCCATGCTCATGTGCAAATGCTGTAGCACGCTGCTGCAGGTAGTCTGGAAATCGTACGTACGTTTTGATGAAATCATAGTCAAGCCTGATGGCGCGCTCCAATTCCATATCCAGTTGAAGTCCCGTGGAAACGGTGGTGGCCAATTCATAATAAATCCTTCCTCCTTCCAGCAATGGGCCGGTAAAGAATTCCCTCGGACCAAGTCTGGCGCCACTGCTCCACGATTCCTTGCGCTCCAATGCATCGTAAGGATCACCGCCCGTCTCCCGAACGGATGTGATGCCATACGCCAGCCAATTGCGTCCAAGCATCTCCCCTCCTGATCCATTCTGGTGAGTATGCATCTCAAACAATCCCGGGATCACCGTTTTATCTGAAGCGTCAATGACATTGGCTGAAGTGTGTGTTTTATGCGGTACGATTTCAATAATCCTGTTCCCATCCAATAAGATGTCCATATTCTTTTGATAGGACGGAGCACGGCCATCAAAAACATTTCCAGCATGAATTAAAGTTTGACCGGTTTTCTTTTGAACCTTCCATTCCAGGTTGAACGGAATATTTTCAATTCTGCCATCGTTCACATAAACTTTCTTCAATCGATCGGTGGCAATAAATACCAGCGATTGACTATCGCCAGACCAACTCGGTGCTTCCGCCAATTCATTGGTAAGTCTCTTCGGCGCATGAATTGGCTGACCCAATTCGTCGACTGCAACAATCCATAACACCGCATCTTGAACATAGGCCATCGTATGTCCATCGGGGGACCATACTGGACCGTTATTACCCCGCTGTCCTAGAGAACGGCCTTCCACAGGAGAAATAAAACGCACGGGATCTCCATTTACCGGAACGAGCAAAATTCGTGTGAGCCCTTCTCTGAATCTTGAGGAGTATGTGTGAAGTGCAGAGAGCGCTATCAACTTTCCATCAGCTGACCATGTGGGTCTGCCGGGTGTAAACAATGGCTTGTGGAGTGCTTTTATTTCACCCGAGGTCACATCAAGGACTTGCAAAGTTGTAGTGCCAAACCCCACCACACCGTCATTCAGAAGGAAGGCGATCTTTTTTCCATCAGGTGAAAAGGAAGGCTGCAGCGCATGTCTTTCGAATGTCGTAATCTGTTTCTCCACCCCCGAATTCTGGTCACGCAACCATAAATTCATATAACTGCCGGCACGATCGGACGCAAAGACCATCATTCGCGCATCATTTGACCACGCAGGG
>JAYVRH010000767.1:0-10066 GCA_043776495.1 Cyclobacteriaceae bacterium | reverse complement strand
ATGATCGGATTAATATATCCCATCAATATGATGGGCACCTTTACACGGTTGCGAGCCTCGGACACCTGTTCGATAAGTTTCTTCACGGTCATGCCATTATCCAAAGCAATTTTATTGCTCGCCTGGATGATCGGACCATCCGCGATCGGGTCAGAGAAAGGAATTCCTATCTCGATGATATCGGCACCTGCCTCTTCAAGACTTTCAGCGATGTTGATGGTGTTCTCAAGTTTAGGAAAGCCCGCCGTGTAGTAAACGGAAAGAATATTATGTTTCTTCTTTTTTAATAATTCGGTAATGCGATTCTTCATCCAATTTAATTTAGTCTAGTGATCACTACCAGTAGTCTCTTTCCTAAGACAAAATTCAGAGACAGGCTCGGCACATTTTACGCTTATAAAATCTATCGTTCCTCCGGAACTTTGGAGGTGTTTATAGATGCCCATAATTCTTCTCACCCGCGGCAACCTCTACTTCAAGAATATTCTGTCGCGGTGGCAATGGACAGGTTGCAAAAGCAGTGAATGCACATGGCGGATTATACGCTTTATTAAAGTCAATGATTGTTTTCCCACTGGCATCCGGCTTGTTTACATATAAATAGCGACCTGCCCCATAAGTCTCTTTCGTATTGGTAGCATCCCCAAAAATCATAAAGTAATCGTCACCACCTTCATCAAGCGCATCCAGATGATATTCTTTCTCGTGGATTGTAAAAATCAATGTCCCGGGTGAGGACTGTGAAGTGGTTTGCCCCAGGACATTGGTAATGTCAATCCTTTTGGTTGAATCGGAGGGCACAAACTTTGCCTCCAGTCTCCAGGCCGCTTCCACGGGGTAGCGCTCAATGCCCCTGAAGTTTTCTAATTCTGGAGTCTTAAAATCGCGAAGACGAACTCCAAACTTGTCATCACGCTTGATAATAAACCACTGCAGGGATTCATATTCCATTTTGGGTGCCTTGGCTGAATCAGGATGATATGCTACCAATGCCTTAATCGCTTGCCCATTCGTGCTAATGTCAGTCCCAGGCGCTGCGTCAAGGGTGACAGTATTATTCTTTAGCAAAAAGA
The DNA here is from genome assembly GCA_043776495.1 of Cyclobacteriaceae bacterium. Lineage (GTDB taxonomy): Bacteria > Bacteroidota > Bacteroidia > Cytophagales > Cyclobacteriaceae > ELB16-189. Next base: position 8,993 of record JAYVRH010000767.1, on the reverse strand, counting down.
AACCGGCACGCTCGGCAATCTTCCCCTCAGGAAAAATAATATCATTCTTCTCACCACTTCCAAACGTATTAATGCCATCCTTCAGCCAGAACAAGCCAGCTAGGTTTAAATATCCAGCTGGTCCCTTTAGTTCATCAACTCGCTTTTGATGCCAGGATTCTATCTCTAGCTGATACGCTGCAAGATCGAATGAATGGACAATCGATTTTTTTGAAGTGCAGCCTTCAAGCATGATAAGGATAAAGCTCAGATAAATTGCTTTCATGACTATTTTTTATCTAGTGATTAAAAAACTTTATGACCTAACTTCTTTAATACTTACCCCATTTAATATACGTCTCCAGGTCTTTATCTCCTCTCCCCGACAAGTTAACGACCACCACATCGTCATGGTCAAATTCAATTCTTCTCAATGCACTTATAGCATGCGCTGTCTCGATCGCAGGAATAATCCCTTCAGTTCTACTTAACTCAATGCCGGCCTCCATTGCCTCGTCGTCGGTAATGCTCATAAATTGAACCCGACCAATGTCAAATAAATGGGCATGCATTGGACCAATGCCCGGATAATCCAATCCTGCGGAAATGGAATAGGGTTCTACTACCTGACCATCGTCGGTTTGCATCAACAAAGTCTTGCTTCCATGCAATACACCTGGTTTACCGAGCGCTGTAGTTGCTGCCGACTCCCCCGAATCAATTCCCTTCCCGGCAGCCTCAACCCCAATGAGGTTCACATGGTCTGCATCCAGATAATGATAGAATGCTCCCGCTGCATTGCTACCACCCCCAACACAGGCAATGACATAATCAGGGAATGGATTGCCTTCCAAATCAATTAATTGCTTTTTTATTTCATCACTGATCACGGATTGAAACCTTGTCACCATATCAGGGTAAGGGTGAGGCCCCACAACAGAACCAATAATGTAATGCGTGTCAGATGGGTGATTGATCCAATGACGCATGGCCTCGTTCGTTGCATCTTTCAACGTCATGCTACCGCTCAATGCTGGAACGACCGTGGCACCAAGGATTCTCATCCGCTCCACATTGGGTCGCTGACGTTCCATATCGTGCTTGCCCATGTATACAATGCACTCCATCCCCATAAGGGCACACACCGTTGCAGTAGCGACGCCGTGTTGCCCCGCTCCTGTTTCGGCGATGATTTTCTTCTTTCCGAGTCTTCTTGCCAATAAAATCTGACCCACCGTATTGTTGATCTTGTGAGCCCCGGTATGACATAAGTCTTCCCGCTTAAGGTAAATTTTTGCGTGATACCGATCTGAAAGTCGGGAAGCAAAATACAAGGGTGTAGGTCGGCCCACAAAGTTCTTCAACAAGCCTTGAAACTCTTGTTTGAATTCGGCGGCATTGATAATCCGCAAATAGTTTTCCCTCAGCTCCTCCACGTTTGGGTACAGCATTTCAGGAATGAAAGCTCCCCCAAACCGACCGTAATATCCTTTCTCGCTTACCGCGTATTTCATATATTAATATTTAGGCTATTCAAATTTTAAATCCATCAATCTTCTGACTAATTCGACATCTTTTATTCCCGCTTCACTTTCTACACCGCTGTTCACATCTACGGCATGAAGATTCATTCCCTCTAAAGCACTTACCCCTTTGATATTCAAAGGTGATATTCCCCCGCTGAGGAAGAAGGGCACGCTCTGATCATATTTCCTTAGAGTCGCCCAGTCAAAGACGGCTCCATTTCCACCAAAGTTTTTTCCTTTTGTGTCAAACAAAAAGTAATCTACTATTTTCTTGTAGGGTGATACGATTTCAAAATCAAAGCCATCCCCTATTCCAAAAGCTTTTATAATATTCAATCCTTTTTCGCGAAGCTCCGTACATTGTTCAACTGGTTCCGTTCCGTGCAATTGAACAAAATCAAGTGTGTGCTTATCTGCCAGCCTCAGTATTTCCTGTGTAGTAGCATTCACAAAAACCCCAATTCTTTGCACAGAAGATGGAAACAAGATCGGCAAGCTAAAGTTATTTCCAACAAACCTCTTTGAGCCTTCATAGAAGATGAAACCCATGTAATCCGGATTGAGGCCTGCCACATCAAGAATATTTTCCTGTTTACGCATGCCGCAAATCTTCAATTTAATCCTTTCAGCGTCCTTCATACCTATTTACTCAATTCTAATCTGCGCAGTTCATTGATAAATTCCATTGCCGCTTTCTCCGGCATTCTGTTCTGCATGAAAGTCTGCCCGATGAGAAATCCCCTGAATCCATAGCGTTTCAAATCAATGATCGTTTCGGGGGATTCAATTCCACTTTCAGAAACTTTTACCATCGTATCAGGGATTAATTTCGATAGCTGGCGACTGGTCTCAACATTCAAATCAAAGGTCTTCAGGTTTCTATTATTCACTCCTATCAGATCAACACCGGCATCTACGTTGCTCCATAACTCTTCTTCATTATGAATTTCCATCAATACCTCCAATCCCAACGAATGAGCAAAAACGCAAAGTTCTTTCAGTTGATCTGGCGCCAATACGGCGGCAATCAACAAGATTGCATCCGCACCAATCGATTTTGCTTCAATAATCTGATACCGATCAATGATAAAATCCTTTCTCAGAATTGGGCAGTCATTGGAACTGCGCGCATTGCTAAGATCCACATTGCTCCCTCCAAAGAAATTCCTGTCGGTCAAAATAGACAAGGCGGAAGCACCTGCCTGGATATACCCCGCAGAAGTCCTTTGGACTGATACGTTTGGATTAATGATCCCTTTGGATGGTGATTTTCGTTTAATTTCTGCTATGATCCCCGATCCTCCAACCTGTAGCAATGATTTCTTCAAGGATACCGTTTGCCTAGAGAAATGACTCCCCTGCTCCAATTCCTTGATGGGATGAAGATTATTGTTTTCCTCAACCTCTCTCTTCTTGTGCTCAACGATTTTGTCGAGTATGTTCATTTCTTTTAATTAGATTTAATCAGAGGATCAATAAATTCAAAGGTTAATATTTCACAATTTCTCAATTCTTAAACGGCCAGCAACTTTCTGAACGCCTGAAGGGCCTTACCCGACTCAAGCGACTCTTTCGCCCTCGCCATTGCATTTTCAATTCCTGAATATCGATTTGCACAGTATAGTGCCATCCCCGCATTTGCAATCACAACGCAATTCTGAGATGTCGTTCCATGTCCCTCCAGAATCTTCAGAAAGATTTGTGCCGAAGTCTCTGCCGTAGAGCCTCCCATGATCTCCTCAGCTTCAACTTCGGGTAAGCCTAAATCGGATGGCTCAAATACTTTTTCTCCTTCATTGCCAAAAACCTTAAACGGCCCCGTCAATGAAATTTCATCATAACCATGTAAGTCATGCAGGACAATAAATTCCTTGTCTGTATTCTGGTACAAATAACCATACTGCCGTGCCAGTTCCAGACTGAAAACACCTACCAATTGCTTTGGCGGAAAAGAAGGATTCACCATCGGGCCAAGCATATTAAAAAACGTCTTGACACCCAGTTCCTTTCTGATGGGGCCCACATTTTTCATTGCAGGATGAAAGAGTGGAGCATGCATGAAGAAAATATTTGCTCGTTCCAGGCTTCGTTCAAGCTCGCCCCTGTCATTGGTAAATTTATAGCCAAAGTATTCCAGGACGTTGGATGACCCGCTTACGGAAGAGACTCCATAATTTCCATGCTTTGCGACGGGCTGTCCGGCAGCGGCCACCACAAAGGAAGAAAGCGTCGAGATATTGAAAGTATTTTTGCCGTCCCCCCCTGTTCCACATACATCCATCACTGGCACATCAAATTTCATCGGAACACAGAGTTCCAACATCGCATCACGAAAACCTTGCAACTCTTCTATCGTTATCGAGCGCATCATATAGACCGTCATGAAGGCAGTCATCTGACTTTGATTGTACTTTCCGGAAGCTAGATCGGTCAGAACCTGCCGGGCTGTTTCCTTGCTAAGCGAGCGGTGCTCGACAAGTTCATTGAGTATCTTTTTCATTGCTGCTTATTTTGTACTGTTTCATACACTATGACTTCAACCAATTGTCAATGATTTCTTTGCCGTATTGTGTCAAGATGGATTCGGGATGAAACTGAACGCCTCTGACATCGTACTTCCGGTGTGCAATCGCCATCACAAGTCCGTCGTCATTTACAGCGGTAACTTCCAGTACGCCATTGATACTGGCAGGAACAACTGCCCATGAATGATAATGTGTTACAGTGAACTGCTCCGGCAATCCAGAAAATATTTTGTCTGATCGACCAATTATCTTCACTTGGGAAGTCACCCCATGGAGCACCGTTGGAAGATTGTATAACGATGCACCATACACTTCGGCAATGCCCTGATGCCCCAGGCAAACACCCAAAATACTTTTCGAAGAACCATATTCCATTACCAAAGATTTAAGGATTCCAGCCTCGTCAGGGATACCCGGCCCCGGGGATAAAAGGATTTTATCATACTTCTTAATGCGATCAAGGTCGATCTTATCATTTCTGCAAATATCCAACTCATGACCTAATTCACGAATGATGTGAACGAGATTGTAGGTGAAGGAATCATAATTATCAAGCACAAGTATTTTCATATCAAATTTTTTCCGCCAACTTAATCGCCGATCTCAAAGCCTCCAACTTATTACTCACTTCCTGCAATTCATTCTGCGGAATAGACTTCGCCACCACCCCGGCACCTGCCTGGCAAATAAGCTTGTTATCCTTGCTCAAAAAAGTCCGTATCATGATGGCATGATTGAAGTCTCCATTAAAGCCGATAAAACCGATGGCCCCTCCGTAGAAGCTGCGGTTGGTATTCTCATGTTTATTGATTAAGGTCATCGCCATATGTTTGGGTGCTCCTGACAATGTACCCGCCGGAAATGTGTCGGCAGCCAATTGCAGCGGAGAAGCACCTTCTCTCAACTTCCCGGTCACCTTTGAAACAAGATGTATCACATGCGAATAATATTGAATCTCTTTAAACACTTCAACTATCACCTCCTTTGAATCACGGCTCAAATCATTTCTGGCAAGGTCCACGAGCATCACATGTTCGGAGTTTTCCTTTTCATCCTGAGTAAGCCTTGTTGCAAGAATTGTGTCTTCTTTATCATTTCCTGACCTTCTGAAAGTGCCTGCAATCGGAAAAATACTTGCCTCACCATTTTTTATTTGAATTTGTGCTTCCGGAGAAGATCCAAATATTTTAAAACTCCCATAGTCAAAATAAAAAAGATAAGGCGATGGATTGATGGACCTTAAGGCCCTGTAGACATTGAATTCGTCTCCATTGAAGCCGCTCGTAAACCTCCTCGACAAAACGATTTGAAATACATCTCCCCGGAAACAATGATCCATGCCAGTTTTCACCATGCTCAAAAACTCGTCATCCGTAACATTGGATGTCTCCTGATCGGTAGATTGAAATGGAAAAGTAGAAAACCGATTGCTGTAGATTATCTTTTCCAGTCTTTCCAATCCCTCGTTCGCACTCAAATCTACTTTGGAATCATTTGGCCTATTTTCAATAAGGGTTAATTCGTTGGAGAAGTGATCTACGATAATTACATAACGATAGACTTTGTACAAAATATCAGGAACAAGCTTGTCAACCATGGTCAACTCCACATCCTCAAAATATCTAACTGCATCATAGGTCATATAACCAAAAAGTCCGGAGGCATTATATTTTTGATTTGCCAATTCCAAATCAAAGGATTGACGGAACTCATCCAATCGGGAAAGAACTTCTTCACGCGATGTGATCTTAAATGCTTCTTTGGTATGATCAGGCCAACGCACCTCGATCGTTTCATTCTTTACCTGAAAGGATGCAATCGGATCGCAGCAAATAAACGACAAACTGTTTTCATGCCCATGATAGTCCGAACTCTCCAGTAAAATACTACCAGCAAAAACATCACGCAATTTCAAATAGATATTAACGGGCGTAAGCGTGTCTGCCAGTAGTTTTTTGGAATGTATTATGAGTTTATACTTCATACCTCTATTTTTCTATTCAATCAATTTAACATATGCCGGCAATAAAAAACCCACTCCGACGGATCGGAGCGGGTTTTTTTTATAACTGCTTTATAAAAACTTAAACCATAGTCGTGCGCCGATCGGATCCCGAACGATGCCACCACCATGATGTTGTATAAAGTTTTTTCATGTTATTCCGCAGCCGGTTCTTTTTTGCGAGGCGCACGCTTTGCTTTTGGCTTCTCCTCAACTACCACAGGTGCAACTACAGGCTTCACTACTGTTACCCGCTTCAATCTTGCCTTGATTGTCTTCCTTTTTCTGGATACTCCATACGAGCCATTCCAGATCTTGCCTTTCTTCGATTTTTTGTCTCCCCTTCCCATGTAAGCTAATTAATTCGTAAATATTTTGACAAGTATAGCAATGACCACGCTAATTAACAAACCTGCCCCTGATTCACGGGAAGAAATATCGAAAAGACGGATCCTTCACCCTCCTCTGACGTCGCAATAATTTCTCCGTTTAATTTTTCCACCGCTTTTCTTGCAATATAAAGGCCCATACCGCTTCCATGGGAGATTTCCGAGGCCTTATAAAACATATTGAAAATATGGCCAAGCTCCATCTCTGGAATCCCTTTCCCATTGTCAGATATCGATATTTTGTGCAGGCTTGGCAAACGGACATAGTCCACGAAAAGTCGGGCCTGACGCTCAGGAATTTTGTATGTAATCCCGTTCTGCACAATATTTCCAATCGCAATGGATAGCAGCTTATCGTCAGTACTGATCATCACATCAAGATCCGTGAGTCTAATGTCGGCACCATGGACCGGGATGTTCCGGATGCTTTCGCCAACCAATTCATTTAACAAGGTTGATTTCAAATCCGGGGTCCAATCATTGATCCTGGTAAGCTGGAGCAAGGATTCGTTTTGTATCCGAAGTCGTTCCACCGTGTGCTCAAGGTGAAGAAATGCTTCGTTCCCTTCAAGATCCAAAACCTCCAGGCGCAGCAAATGACACAAACCCGATAATGTACTCACCGGGGCTTTCAAATCATGCGATGCTTTATAGAAAAGAGTATCCAGTTCCTCATTTTTTAATTCCAATGCATGCTGGTACTTTTTGCTCTCATCGATGTCTTCGACGGATACCAGCATATGCGAATATTCTCCGTCGGTGTGAACACCCGCCACGGCCAAACGGACCCAGATGATCTGACCGTTCTTTTTGACATACCTTTTTTCATAGAAATATTCATTCACATCACCGTTGATCAATCTGTTATACAGATTGATATTTTTCTCCAAATCCCCTTCATAAGTAATGTCAAGAAATGTTTTTCCTGCAAGTTCTTCCCTGGTATAGCCGGTAATTTCACAAAATCGCTGGTTCATGAATCTCCAATTCATTTCGCTGTCGATTATGAGAATCCCGATCGGAGCATTGTCTGCAATCTTTCTGAAATTTTCTTCGGTAAAAGCAGATCCGTTGAGTGGTATAGATTTTTTGACCATCACAATATCACCTAAATCCTGGCAAAAGACATCACCAAATATTGAGTATATTTCAAATAGTAAATTAGTTTTTATGACAAAACCCTCCCTGGCACTTATCAAGTCAGTCCGCATGGCGGCACAAAAATTAGAACTCAGCACCAACTATCAGTGGGGTCATATGGGCGCATGCAACTGTGGCTTTCTGGCCCAGGAAGTGACCAGGCTCACCAAAGAAGAAATTCACAAACGCGCCATGATGCGCTATGGTGATTGGAGTGAACAACTTAACGATTATTGCCCCAACAGCGGCCTGCCAATGGATGAAACTATTTCCGCTCTAATTTCCTTCGGATTTGAATCTGAAGATCTGAAAAACCTTGAAAGACTTTCGGATCAGCAGGTACTCCTTACCTTCCCACCATCAGAAAGAAATCTTCATTTTAACACAAAAGAAGATGTTGCAAGATATATGAAGGCATGGGCCAATATTCTTGAAGAGACTCTTCTGAGAAGTATCACCTTGCCGGATATTAGACCAATCATGGAATCGGTTGAATAATCTCAAAGTGGTACGAAACTTTGATGAATGCCTGGCTGATCGATTCATTATGCAAGTGGTGAACATTGAAGGGAGATTAATCAACCAGTCAGGGCGGGCTCCCACATTCAAAATAAAAATCCAAACCGAAGATAGAAAAGGTTGCCTTCATTTGAATGGGCACCTTCTGCCACAATGGTGGTCAGATCATAGGGAGTAAACCAGACACCGGCACCATAACCCCGATGCCACACATCTGATGTTCCGGATGGCGCCGAAGGATCAATGCCATTCGAATCTCTGTACCAAACCCTGCCAACATCATAGAACGCATGAACTCCAACGGACGCAGGAAAAAGATACGTCCTGAGCGTGCTGAGTTTAATCCGCACCTCATTATTGAAATAGGCCTTCGTGTCTCCATAAAAGCGGGTCTTTCGAAAGCCCCGTATTTCAGTTTCACCATCCAGAGCCTGGGCCTGATACAATTGATAAGCTCCTGTATTGTGGTTGGCTCCGGCGTGAAACACATATGTAACCTTGGCAGGTAAGCGGAAAGATTGATACAGAGTAAATGAGGTTGCGTGCGAAGTAAAGCCTGGTGCGTCAAATCCATTCATGTACCGCGATGATTGTCTGAACACTATTCCACGCGTAGTATAACCCAGATTATCCCGGTGGTCGATACCCCATGAGTAGGAGATTCCACCAAAATTCTTTGGAATGCCCAAGATTGGTTCTTCGAAGGTGGCAGCATATTCTTTAATGTAACGATCTTCAGGAGGCTCTACTATTTCTCCGCGCTGGAACACAGGACCAATCTTTAGATAACCCCATTCCCCGATTTTATGGCTGAGTAACACATCAGCCTTAAATTCACGAAACCTAAGGCGGTAGTAGTCGATTGAATTTTTAACTTGGATGTCAGGGCGGTGGTTGATATGCTGATCAAAAA
>JAYVRH010000766.1:0-2977 GCA_043776495.1 Cyclobacteriaceae bacterium | reverse complement strand
ATGGTCCCAGTTGGGTTGTGACTCGGCCCTTTGTGTTGTCTTCCCGCCATCTTTAGAATAACTGTAATCACTCGCCATGAAATAGATTTCATCCGGATCATCGGGTGTGACTTTGCATCGGGTATAATAAGCCCCTCTTCCTCCAAGACTTAAATCCTGACTTACCCGCAGCCACTTTTCACCGCCGTCATCCGATCGCCAAAGTTCACCGCTTTCAGCTTCCTTACCGTTCATTGGCACACCATCGGAAGTCTCAATGAGGGCATAGATCTTTTTTGAATCAGCCTTGGGTATGGTGAGCGAGATCTTTCCCACAGGAAGTTTTGGGAGCCCATTTCCTGAAAGTCGTTTCCATGAATCACCACCATCGCGTGTCACATAAATCCCACTTCCTTTGCCCCCGCTTTGTCTGCCCCACGTTTTCATATCCAGTTGCCACATACCTGCAAAAATGATCCGGGGATTGTTGGGATCCATGACCATGTCTGAAGTTCCAGTGCTGTCGTTTACATATAAAACTTTCGTCCAGGTTTTTCCACCATCGAGTGTGCGAAAGACACCTCTGTCCTTTTGAGGGGCGTAAGCATGGCCAAGCGATGCTGCATAAACAATGTCAGGGTTTGTTGGATGAATGATCATCCTGCTTACACGGAATGTACTTTCAAGGCCCATGTTATTCCATGTAGTGCCTCCATCGGTGGATTTCCAAACACCATCCCCAACCGAAACATTTGATCGGATGTGAGGTTCACCTGTTCCGGCCCAAACAATTTGTGGGTCTGATGGTGCCACCGCCAATGAGCCAATGGAATGCACTGGCTTGTCGTCAAGGACTGCTTTCCAGTTTACACCACCGTCGACGGTCTTCCAGATTCCTCCGGAGGCGGCACCCGCATAATAAGTAAGAGGGTCTCCCGGAATTCCGGCCACTGAGATTAGCCTGTTGCCAAGTGGCCCTATGTGGCGGTATTTCAGAGGTTTGAGTTGTTGTAAATCTACTTTCTGAGCGATGCTGGTCAGGCTTCCGGAGAAAGCAAAAAATAAAATCGTTGCTATAAAAAGCAAGGGTGTTGGATGTTTTTTCATAGGATACGCTTAGGGTACAAAAGGTAAAGCCTATTGGAAAGAGAAGCAAGCGGTTCGTGTAATTCTTCGGTATAATAACAAGTTGGCTGTGTGGATTGAGTAAGAGTTGGTCCGCATTTACCCGAAATGAATCCGACCCTTCAGAAATAACATTTTGGTCGACATTGCAAAAGTCGACCACCATTCAAATCCTGGAAGACTCATTACAATTAAGTTTGCACTGGCACGCGCTCGTCGCGCCAAAGCAGGTTATCTGGTTTTCAGGATGATCCATTATCTTATGCAGAGTTGGGTTTGGTGTAGATTAGGCGGATTGCAAATCCAGGCCCCGAAGTAGATCACCCTTCGTTTTGGTCGACATTGCAAATGTCAACCAGCGTTCCCATTTGATCAGCCATCCTTTCAAAATCAAGAATATCCGGGCTAACTTGGCAACTTGCTGTTTTAGCCTGACACCATTGGGTAAGAATTCAAAATCATTAAGTTTACAGAGCCTCTAAATTCTCAATGCGATTAAAAACCTTAATAAGCAATTATGATTCGAATCGATCGCCGAACTTTTATTAAGTCCGCCGGACTTCCTTTGGTCTTTCCTTGGACTCATTCAATCGAAGTGGCCAAATCCGAAAGGAGCGAATTTCAGAAACAAGGTCCTGTGATCAAGAGTTTCTCCTTATTCAAAGGGTCAGGCAACTTTAATAGGTTCATCGCCATGAACGCCTATGACAAGGCTCCCAAGGGAATCAACGGCACAAAGTCAATTGTGACAATGCTCCTGACGGATGGAACGGTTGGAATTGGCCCAGTCGGCTATCGCCCGGCGGATGAGCCTTCGTTGAAAAAACTTAAGGAGTTGATTGGGAAAGATCCATTGAGTTTTTATCACTGGGAAACCGGAAAAATAACCGGCGTTAAGAATGAAATGAAAGAATATTTCTTTGATGCACGCACTGCGTGGTTTGAGGGCGCGGTGTTGGATGCCATCGGAAAGCAAAAGCAACTTCCCGTCTGGAAGTTGTTTGGAGAACCCGTTCGCGAGGGCATTGATCCTTATGATGGCACATTGTATTTTGAAGACATTGCTCATCACCGGGATGTAAGCATTCTGGCAGAGTCTGCAAGGCAAAGCAAAGCGGATGGCTTCCGCAGCATTAAAATGAAATTGGGGAGACCTGACAAATGGATGCCTGGGGAGGCTGGCGTGCAGCGAGACATCGATGCATTTATTGCAGTGCGCGAAGCAGTTGGAAGTAATTTCAAATTAATGGCCGATGCTAATAATGGATATGCCCTGCATTTTGATTGGGCCGTCAGACTGCTAAAATCATGCGCTCCCTATGATATGTTTTTTATAGAAGAAATATTTCCTGATGATACGCCACAATATAAGAAGCTCCGCGAGGCCTTGCTGCAGGATAATATTTATATTCCCATTGCCGATGGTGAAAGCATAGTCGATCTAAACCTGTTCGATCAATACATGATCGACGGTGTTTATCAATATCTTCAGCCCGACATGCACACCTGTGGCTTCAGCAATATATTGGCGTTGGCCAGGAAGGCCCAGTCATATCCGCACATAAAAATTATCCCTCATGTCTGGCAAAGTCAACTTGGGTTACTGATGTCTTTGCACATTTCGAAAATTCAGAAAAATATCAACCATGTAGAAGATTCAAGATATACGGAACATGCCATTGCGGCCAGCGGTTATGCTTTTAAGGATGGTCAATGGTTTATTCCTGATAAACCCGGGTGGGGCGTTGAACTCTCTCCCGGTTTTGAACAATTCATTGTTGATAAAACAATCGTGGTGGAGTAATCATTTAAAGTCCAATCCGATCCCATTGTTGGGCCGGATTGAGTATGGAGCGCGCTTGTAGCGCGTTCC
>JAYVRH010000765.1:0-2977 GCA_043776495.1 Cyclobacteriaceae bacterium | reverse complement strand
AGTAATTTAGCCACAGATTGCACTGATATTCACAGATGATTTATCAGTGGCAATCTGTGCAATCTATGGCTATTTCTTTTGTTCATGCGGGAATGAAGTGTCCTCCAGCAAGTATTAGCATCTTGTAAGAAGGAAAGATCATTCCTGATTTTGCTGTCTGGAATTTTCGAGGCAAAAAGTCCTTTCGAACAGAAGTAAGTAACAATGTTTATCTTGAACTGATATTCAATAAAACCGATCATCTGACATAGACCATCTTTAGTTGAACCTGTGGGCATCATCAATAAATATAAAAGGAAATGAAACAGAATACAGAAAACCTAAAAAGCCGGATTAAGTCTGGCGCTGCCGTATATGGCACCTGGATTAACCTCGGCTCACTGGTCTCCGCAGAGATTGTGGGACAGGCAGGTTTTGATTGGGTATTGATCGACCTGGAACATGGAGCGGCCAACGACAACATCATGTACCAACAACTTCAGGTATTGTCAGGATCGTCTTCCACGCTGCTGGTGAGAATTCATGAGATCACCAGACCCAAAGTGCAGCGGATCATGGATGCCGGTGCCATGGGCATTATGTTTCCACACATTCACAACGCAAGTGAGGCCGGCGAGGCGGTTAAGATGATGTACTATCCTCCTCATGGAAGTCGTGGAATGGCAAAGATGGTACGGGCCACCGGCTTTGGTGCCAACTCCAATGATTACATCAATCAACTTGATAAAAATTTGGTAGGCATCGTTCAGATCGAAACTGTGGAGGCGCTGAAAGATGTTGACAAGATAGCGGCCTCACCCGATGTGGATGTATTGTTTGTCGGACCAGCAGATCTGTCATTGGCACTCGGAGTGTTTGGCCAGTTAGACCACCCGCTGTATCAGCAGGCAATCAAAGATGTGGCAACAGCCGCGAAGAAACATGGTAAAGCAACAGGTGTTCTTTTACTCGATATCAAAGAACAGGATATGTATTATCAACTGGGTTATCGATTTCTGGCATGTGGTGGCGACATGGCGTTTGTTGTAAAAGGTGCCGCGGAAATGGTGAAGCAACTGAATGCGTATGGAAAAAAATAATTTGTGCAAGTGTTATATTGAATTTTTTGGTTAGCCTCGGCACACCATTTACTCCTTTTCAGGGCCCACGCGATGGCCCCTTTAGTTGTAGTGATAATCATGTAGGATACAAACCAGAACCATGCAACCAGCACCTATTTTTCACACCTTATTAAACAAGGAAGTTGAGTCTTTCGGCAAAGTAAAAGGTTTTCCCGCTGGCTCCGTGATTTTAAAAGATGAACAATCCATCAGTGCAATTCCCATCGTGCTGAAAGGAACGCTTCGTGTGATGCGAACAGACGAAAGTGGACGTGAGATGCTTCTGTATTATATCCGTGCAGGAGAAAGCTGCATCATGTCATTCCTTGGAGGTATTCACCATGAGACAAGCAAGGTAAGCGCCGTAGCGGAAGAAGAGGCAGAGGTGCTCCTGATTCCGGTCGAAAAGGCAAGCGAATGGATCAAAGAATTTCCAGAATGGACCGATTTTATCTTTAAACTTTACCATAAGAGGTTTGAAGAACTCCTGTCGGTCGTCAACGCAATTGCTTTTCACAAGCTGGACGAGCGGGTGCTGCATTTGCTAAAACAGAAATCGGAGGTTTTTCATACAAAAGACATCAAGATCACCCATCAGCAGCTCGCGGACGAACTGGGCTCTACCCGTGAGGTAGTTTCGCGCATCGTCAAACAGATGGAAAACGCAGGTTTAATTAAACTTTCCAGAAATAAAATTTCACTTATGTGACTATAATCACATATTCCGGCATGGTCAGGCCCGACCTTTGTTCAAAAGATAACAAGTATGAAAAAAAACATAGGTTTAGCCGACCGCACGATCCGGGTGATCCTGGCGGTGACATTTGCAGCACTTTATTTTACAGCAACAATCAGTGGCACAACAGGTATTGTGTTGATGGTGCTTGCCATTGTTTTCCTTGGCACAAGTTTTATTAGCTTCTGTCCAATATATTGGACCTTTGGCCTGAGCTCACGAACAACCAAGGAGCATGCAAAAAATTAAAAAGTATTTACTTCCCTTATCGGGAGTGGTGATTGGCAGCCTGGGTGGTTATTTGTATTGGAATTTTGTGGGGTGCGCTTCAGGCTCATGCCCAATCACTTCAAACCCGATCAATTCAACATTGTATGGTGCGGCCATGGGCGGCCTCATCCTTAGTATGTTTCAATCCGAACAATAATTCATTAATAATATTCAATATGATCAATTCAATAAAGAAAGCGCTTGGTTTTGGACCGTCGGTAGATTATTCACAACTGGTGAAGGAAGGCGCCTTGATCCTGGATGTCCGGTCTAAAGGTGAATTCGCTGGCGGTCACATTGCCGGCTCAATTAATATATCCGTCGATCAGCTCAAAGGAAAACTAAACGCGTTACCCGACAAACACAAACCAATCATCACCTGTTGCGCCTCCGGAATGCGAAGTGCCACTGCCAAGAGCATCCTGGAATCGAGTGGCTATCAAAAAGTGTTTAATGGAGGAAGTTGGTCCGCGCTTAAGCATAAAATCTAAAGGTTATGGAATCACACGATTATCATGTCGACATTGCCTGGAGCCACGATCGGAAGGGGATGATGTGCTCACCAGAATTACAAACAGACAATCAACCTTCGATGGGTTGCATTGAAGTAGCTACACCCCCTGAATTTCCGAAAGGGATTCCCGGGATTTGGTCGCCAGAACATCTTTTCACCGCAGCCGTAAGCAGCTGTCTGATGACAACCTTTCTTTCCGTGGCAGAAAATTCAAAGCTGGATTTTGTTTCTTTCCGTTGCCAGTCGAAAGGCAAGCTGGAACAGGTAGATGGAAAATTTCTGATGACAGAAGTGCTGCTGCAACCCGTGGTGGTGATCAAAGACGAGAAAGATCGTGAGCGGGCATTGAAAGTATTG
>JAYVRH010000764.1:0-2978 GCA_043776495.1 Cyclobacteriaceae bacterium | reverse complement strand
CGCGACCTCCAGAATCACAATCTGGCGTTCTAACCAACTGAACTACATTCACCGTTTTGAGGACTGCAAAGGTAGACAGCCCTTTTAGAATTGCAAAGTAAGCCTACCTTTGATTGAACAGCAGGCGCTGACCTTTGTGGGTTTCATTTAATTCCCCATTTTGCCAAACCAAATTTCCTGAAACAAAAGTGTGGGTAACCATTGAACTAAAGCGAATCCCTTCAAAAGGCGACCACCGGCACTTGGCTAGGATGTTTTCCTTTTCGACGATCCAAGAACGTAGTAAGTCCACCAGAACAACATCTGCATAATATCCTTCGCGAATGAACCCTCGATCTTTAATCAGAAAGAGAATGGCAGGATTATGACACATCTTCTCCACGATCTTCTCCAAGGTGATCTTACCCTGTTTGAAAAACTCCAGCATGGCAACAACACTGTGTTGAATCAGCGGGCCGCCTGAAGGCGCTTTGAAATAAGCATTCTGTTTTTCTTCGAGGGTGTGTGGAGCGTGGTCCGTAGCGATGACGTCAATTCTATTTTCTAACACCGCCTTAAGAATAGCTTCCTGGTCTTGTTTTGTTTTGATGGCGGGATTCCATTTTATTTTCGTGCCGAGGGCATGATAATCTGTATCGTTAAACCAAAGGTGGTGGATGCAGGCCTCAGCAGTAATCTTCTTTTGACTTAAAGGAAGGCTGTTATCAAAAAGTTGCGTCTCACGCGCTGTAGAAATATGCAAAACATGAAGGCGCGTGCTGTGTTTGCGAGCAAGTTCGATGGCAAAGGATGAGGACTTATAGCAGCCCTCTTCACTTCGGATCAGGGGATGGTATTCAATGGGAATATTTTCTCCGAACCTCCTTTTGAATTCTTCTATGTTATTACGGATGGTGGGCTCGTTTTCGCAGTGTGTGGCAATGAGTCCGGGAAATTTTGAGAAGATGTTTGACAGAATTATCGGATCATCCACCAGCAAATTGCCTGTTGAGGAGCCCATAAAAATCTTCAGACCGCATACTCTTCTTAAGTCGGTCTTTAGCACTTCTTCGAGATTGTCATTCGAAGCGCCCATGAAGAAAGAATAATTCGCCAGTGAGTCACGCGCAGCAATGGCATATTTTTGTTCAAGAAGTTCTTGCGTAAACGTAGGAGGGACCGTGTTGGGCATTTCCATGAAACTAGTCACCCCCCCGGCCACAGCAGCCCGCGATTCAGAATGAATCGTTGCCTTATGGGTCAGTCCCGGTTCACGGAAATGGACCTGATCGTCAATGGCACCAGGCAGAAGGAATTTTCCTTGCGCATCAATGATGGCAGCATTCTTGGAGGTTAGGTGAGGACCTATTTTCTCAATCCTTTCGTTCCTGATTAAGACATCACCTTCCAGCACCATGCCTTCGTTTACTATCTTTGCGTTCACAATGAGCGTATCCATTCATTGCAAAGATAAATCCATTTGTTTTGGCAGCTGAAAATTATTTGTGGGAGAACCTGAAACTTAACCCACAGTTACTGAAGGCAGTTTCTGAAGCTGGGTTTCAAAATCCTACGGAGATTCAGCAAAAGGTCATTCCGCTTGTGTTGGGAGGCCAGGCTGTGATCGGCATTGCCCAAACGGGTACGGGGAAGACGGCGGCCTACCTCTTACCAGTATTGAAGAAAATCAATTTTGCTCAGGGTAAGGAACCGCGTGCATTGATATTGGCCCCAACAAAGGAGCTTGTTGTTCAGATTGGAGAACATGCAAAGCAATTGACAAAATTTACAGATTTGCGCGTCGCGGCACTATACGGTGGCGTGGGCCCCAAGACGCAAATAGAGGCACTCCAGAACGGGGTCGATATCCTGATTGCGACACCAGGTCGGTTTATGGAGATCTATTTTCGAAACGAGATCGTCGTCAAACAAATCAAAATACTGGTGTTGGATGAGGCGGACAGGATGCTGGACATGGGATTCATGCATCAACTTAGAAAGATTTTTGAAGTGATACCCTCCAAACGCCAGAACCTGCTTTTTTCAGCAACCTTTCCTGCAAAAGTTGAAAAACTGGCCGAGGAATTTTTGGAATTTCCAATCAAGGTGGAGGCGTCACCTCTCGTCATGGCGGCTCAACAAGTTGATCAGGAACTATTTCATGTTCCAAACTTGAAAACAAAAATTCACTTATTGGAGTGGCTCTTAAAAGATAGGCTGCAGTTTCGTCGCGTCATGATATTTACACGAACCAAAGAATCAGCCAACAATGTATTTAAATTCATCGACCGCAAACAAATGGGGCCTTCAAAGGTCGTTCACTCCAACAAGGGACAGAACACCCGTATTAATGCTATGAATGAATTCAAGGAAGGTGGACTGCGGGTTTTGGTGTCTACCGATGTGGCTTCACGCGGAATCGATGTCACCAATGTCTCGCATGTGATTAATTTTGATGTGCCAATGCAATACGAGGATTACATCCATCGCATTGGTCGTACCGGCCGTGCTTTTCAGACAGGAAAAGCCATCACTTTTGTGAATGAAGCGGAACGCTATCACATCAAGAAGATTGAAGAGTTGATGAATGAAAAAATAGGGATTAGGGAATTTCCAGATGGCGTAGAAGTGGAGCCAACGCCTGCAGCAGAGGCTCAACAAATTGCAAAAGAGATTGACCGGCAGAAGAGGTATGAAGACCCCGAGTTTAAGGGGGCGTTTCATGAGAGAAAGAAAAAGTAATTTGAAGACTTTTACCTGGACTTAGGCAGGCTCTTGATTTTTCAAGCAAGGCATCCAGACTGAGCTCTAATGTTGTGAAGATAGGAACTGCCTTTTGCCACGCTCACCTCCCGATAGATGGGGCCGCGCGCAGGTCCCTTTAGGGAAGTGAAGAGTGCGGGTGGATGATCGTCCACATTTCAATACCTGAGTTCTATAAAAGGCGCAGAACCCAATCCGCGCCAAATCTTGCAATCTTTCAATCACTTAATCTTCCC
>JAYVRH010000763.1:0-2994 GCA_043776495.1 Cyclobacteriaceae bacterium | reverse complement strand
GTAATATTCACCACACGGCCAGTGCCGTTGTCCTGATTGAACAGCGCCTGAAGGTTCTGTACAATTTCCGGGTGATCTTCTACAAATGCCCTCGATCCATTGAGCCCTTGCTCTTCACTTCCCCAATGACCCGCTAAAATGGTACGCTTTGGATTTGGATAAACTTTCTTGAGAATTCTCATGGCTTCCATCATGGTTAATGTGCCTGTGCCATTGTCGGTCGCACCTTGACCCGCGTCCCAGGAATCGAAATGCGCTGACAGCATGACGTATTCACTTGATTTTTCGCCACCCTTCATCTCAGCCATGGTGTTGTAAGTCGGGACCATCCCAAACTCTTTGGAATCAGTTCGAATGCTGATCTTGGGGATCGTTCCAGATTCCACCAGCCTGTAGAGCATTCCATAATCTTCGAGAGAAATGTCCACGGTAGGTATTTTTTTTGTAGCAGCACTGAATATTTTATTAACCCCAAATCCCCTTGACCAGTTCGACGTGATAATCCCGAGTGCCCCTGCTTTCTCCAACGCAGCAGGCAAGGTGCGGGTGGTGAGTCCGGTCTTATTTATTCTGTTGGTCCAAGCGTCTGTTTGAGCGGTGCGCGCCGTTTTCATTTTCTCAAAAGACTCTTTCATTCCAAATTCCTCCCAATTATAGTCGGGTCTTCCGGTAGGTTGGTTCATCGAAATCATCACAAACTTCCCTTTCACTGCGGGTGCCCATTTCTGGAATGCGATTGAGTCCGTTACATCCGCCA
Source organism: Cyclobacteriaceae bacterium (assembly GCA_043776495.1). Classification (GTDB taxonomy): domain Bacteria; phylum Bacteroidota; class Bacteroidia; order Cytophagales; family Cyclobacteriaceae; genus ELB16-189. Next base: position 2,237 of record JAYVRH010000763.1, on the reverse strand, counting down.
GGATTATTACTTCTGCCGTCACGGCTTTGCCTCCCGTGGCTGGGCTCCATGCAAGTTGCATTCCTTCCAGCGATTTGACCCGCGGATATACCATGTCGATGTGGGAAATTCCCCGCTCCCATCCGCGCCATTCACCCCACTTTTCATTTTTGGCCGATATGCCCCAGGCCGCATACCGGGCCACCGCCCAATCATGCGCTTGCTGCATTTGAGGCGTGCCTACCAATCGTGGGCCTATCCCATTGAATAATTCATGTGCCATTTTCTCCAATTGTGAATTCTCATTGGCTTCTTTTACAATGGCGTCAACAATTGGGTCGCTGATTTGAGCACGGCCAATCAGGCTGCTTGAAATCAGCAAGGCAATAAAAAGTTTCATTCTCATCATCGTGGTTTATAAGGGATGGCAATAAAGCATCCTTATCGTTGCCGCACTATAATAAATTGATGAGTGGCCTTTTTACCATACTCGCCCCTAACGTGGCATAAGAGTTACAGCTTAGAGAATCAACCGTTTTGGTGATAAAAGTACCCGGGTTCAGGAGACAAATGACTTGCCCCAGTGCAGGCTTGAGGATGAAACAAATGTTAATGGGCTACGAAGTAAACATCTGGCTTTTCTGCATTTGTAACCATTTTATTTCAAGCTGGGGAATTGAAAAATAGCAAATTAAAGAAGTTAAAATAATATAAGATAATTTAGTCTTTTATACATTAACTTGCGTCCGCACAATTAACAATTTTGAAATGGATGCTGAATCGATTTGCAGTGAGGTGATCAAAACCAGGAAGTTCCATAATAAGATGCTGGACTTTGACGCACCGGAGAAACTTAGGAAAATGGGGCTCTATCCATATTTTCGAGTGATTGAGTCAGACCAGGATACCATTGTCCAGATTGGTGGTAAGCGTGTCCTGATGTTTGGTTCCAATAGCTACCTTGGATTAACGAATCATCCTTTCATCAAGCGAGCAGCGCAGGAAGCCATCTGCAAATACGGAACAGGTTGCGCAGGATCACGTTTCCTAAATGGAACCCTCGATATCCATATAGAACTGGAAGAGAAATTGGCTGAATTTGTGGGTAAGGAAGCCGCATTGGTATTCAGTACCGGATTTCAGGTAAACATCGGCGTGATCCCTGCCCTTCTGGGGCGAAATGACTTTCTCATTTTGGATGAACTTGACCATGCGTCTATCCTGGAAGGAAGCAGGCTCTGTTTTGCGAAGACCCTAAAATTCAAACACAACAATATGGCCTCACTGGAGATAGTCCTTCAGTCAATAGAACCGGAAAAATTAAAACTAATTGTAATCGATGGAGTTTTCAGCATGGATGGTGATATCGCTAACCTTCCTGAAATAACCAGACTGGCCAATCACTATGGTGCAAACGTCATGGTAGATGATGCCCATGCACTGGGCGTGATTGGAAACCAAGGGAGAGGTTCAGCCTCGCATTTTAATCTCACTCATGATCTGGATCTCATCATGGGCACATTCAGCAAATCTCTTGCATCCATCGGAGGATTTATTGCAGCAGATGCCCCCACCATAAACTTTTTGAAGCACCACGCCCGTTCCCTCATCTTCAGCGCTAGCATTTCTCCAGCCGCTACCGCCAGCGCACTTGCTGCCATTAGAATTATACAACAGGAGCCCGAAAGGATCGAACAATTGTGGGTCAATACCCACTACACACTTAATTCATTCAGGCAGCTGGGCTTTGATATCGGTAATTCTTGCACCCCCATCATTCCAATCTATATCCGAAATAATCTAAAAACGTTTCAATTGGCCAACATGCTGTTGGAAGAGGGTGTGTTTGTAAATCCCGTGACTTCTCCAGCCGTCGCTGCAGAGAGTTCATTGATTCGATTCAGTCTGATGGCCACACATACTCGTGAACAGATTGAAAAGGCCATTGATAAAATCTTCATGTCAACAAAGAAATTGGAAATCGTGTAGTACGCAACCCATGAATCTAATCATTAAGGAAGTAACGACCCCAAAAGATCTTAAAGACTTCATTGGGTTTCCTTACAAATTGTATGAAGGGAGCCCTTATTATGTTCCTCCTCTGCGTTTTGATGAGGAGGCTACTTTGCGGAAAGACAAAAACCCTGCTTTTGAATATTGTGAGTCGAAATATTGGTTGGCTTACAAGAATAAAAAGGTCGTAGGCCGGATCGCAGGTATCGTTAATCATGCCTATATCGAAAAGTGGAAGAACCAAT
>JAYVRH010000762.1:0-2997 GCA_043776495.1 Cyclobacteriaceae bacterium | reverse complement strand
CCTTGCACATGAATCCGGAATCACCATTGAAGAACGCCGAATCAGCATTGATGAATTGGAAGAGGGTTTTAAGAAGAAGACGCTGACGGAGGCATTTGGCACAGGAACTGCAGCCGTTGTGGCACCCATCGCAGTGATCAATATCCACGGCACGGACTACCAATTGCCTGCCGTTGAATCCTCAAGCATCCAGCAGCAGATGAAAAAAAGATTGCTGGACATCCGGACGGGCGTTGCCTCAGACAACCACCATTGGAACTATATCATGAAGGTGTAGTGGCAAAATGAAAGCCGCTCTCTTCAAAGAGAAAACTCCCCCTCTTAGCCTGCAGGAAGTTGTCAAACCTGTGCCAGGCAAAGACGAATTCCTGTCAATGCTCAACTTCATTTATAAGCATAAGGTCACGCCCGTGATTGATAAAGTATCTCCCTTGGCAGAAGTAAATGAAGCATTCAACCGTATGGAAGAAGGTGGTAAGTTTGGTAAAATCACATTACAGATTTCATAGCAATCTTATGGATGGAATTATTTATCGTAGTGACTTGAAAATAACGTCGGAAGATTTTATAGACGTTCTAAAGCGGTCAACCCTTAGCGAGCGCAGGCCTGTTGGGGAGCCTCCACGAATCGCCAAAATGCTCGAGTACGGAAATATTCTTGTGACGGCCTGGTCTGGAAATATCCTGGTTGGCGTCTCCAGAGCGTTGAGTGATTTTTCATTTTGTTGCTACCTCTCCGACCTTGCAGTAGACACAGCATTTCAACGGCAAGGGATCGGCAAAAAGCTAATTGAAGAAACTCACAAAGTGGCAGGAGAAAATACAATGCTGATTTTATTGTCAGCCCCGGCCGCAGTAACTTATTATCCAAAGATCGGCATGGAACGTTTTGCTGATTGCTTTATCATCAAAAGAAAAACGAACTAAAATGGCAGATCAATTTCCAATCACTGAAAAAACTAAGATCACACGGTTACCGAAGCGTGGAGTCTATGAGAAAGATGTGATTTATTCCATCCTGGACGAAGTTCTCTTCTGCACCCTTGCCTATGTAAAGGATGGGCAGCCCTTTCAAATACCCACCGGCTTCTGCCGGATCAATGATACGCTCTATCTTCATGGAAGTGTGGGTAGTTTTTATATGAGAGAACTTGCCGCAAAAAAATTGCCTGTTTGCATCAGTGTCACCTCCATAGATGGGCTGGTGTTGGCCCGGTCTGCCTTCCATCATTCCGTGAACTATCGCTCTGTGGTTATTTTTAGTGAACCGATTGAAGTCACTAACAAAGAAGAAGTCTACCGGGCGCTTGAAGTCTTCACAGAAAAAATGTGCCCGGGCCGGTGGGCCGATGTGCGCAAACCAACGGAAGGAGAATGGAAAGCTACCATGGTGCTCGCATTCAAAATTAACGAGGCGTCAGCCAAAGTGCGGACGGGCCCGCCCAAAGACGATGAAGAAGACTATTCACTTGACATCTGGGCTGGAGTGCAGCCATTGAAGACAGTTAAACTGCCGGTAGAACCAGATCCTGCAATGAAGGGCGGAGTAAAACTGCCGGCTTATCTAAAATAAAGACGTAGGCAAAAACGATACTGAATCCGCAGGCATCTTAAAGTCTCATTTCATCGCATGCCCCGTCCGTCAAATTGAGCTTCAAAAACCGAATAAAACTCTATCTTTGCGGCTGCAAAAGTCAAAATTCCGCTTGAAATTGGTTGCAGCGGCAGAAGAAGTGTGACAGCAATGAATTTTGGCACGTTGTCTAGAAGAATAGAAATCACTAATCAATACAAATTCATGGGCAGACCTCCCGTATTACCGAAGAAGAAAAAAGACGGATTCTATATCGAAATCCGCAATCAGGGTGCGAAATCAGGCACGATCATCATCCGTGACAGCGAACAGGCAATGATGCAAGCAGCCAAACAGTACGAAACTACCAAGGACGTAACCATTTTAGGCAAACACGAAAATGGCAAACGCGTGGATGAAGGACGTAAGAAGGTGAAAGCTTAATTTTTTCTTTCACTCTACATTAATTCTGGCTTTACTTAGATTGTAAAGTTGTATGTGGACTCGAAAGTAGGCAGTAGGCATCCCGATAGTCATCGGGACAGTAGGCAAGAACCTCACTGCATTTGCTTGCTACCCCTTAATGTGATACTTAATAATCTCACTAACAGAAACCCTAAAAGGGCAAGTCATCACTAGACGATGGGCTTGCCTGGAATGGTTCGTCTCCAATGGGAGCATCGGAAGATGATGAAGTACTTTTTCCATTATTTAGATTAGCTCCGCCATTTCCGCTTTTATCAATTTTCCATGCTCGCGCTTCTGTGTACCAGCGGCCGTTGTACTCGCGACTTTCAAGGTCCACTGACACATTCACAATGTCTCCTTCCGAAACATTGAACTGATCAATTTTGTCTCCCCAGGCAGACAGACATACTTTTTTGGGATACTGGGTTTGTGTCTCCACAATAAATTCCTGCTTCTTCCACTGACCCTTTTTGCCCATCCCTGTTTGTACGGGCAACAGTTGGATAACTTTTCCTTTCAATTCCATGCTCATAATATACAATGTTACTATTTTTCTCTGATCCTTTTGAAAAATTGGTTGATCAACTCTTTGCTCTCCCCTTCTTTAAGGCCTTTCTGTACTTCAGTACGAGGATGCAGCAAGGGTGATTTCACCAAGCTATAACCTCGTTGTAAATCGTCGGCGCCATACACTAACTTCTGGAGTTGCACCCAATGCAAAGCACCGGCACACATCACGCAGGGTTCAAGCGTCACAAACAGCACACACTCCGTCAGGTATTTCGAGCCTAAATAATTAGCAGCGGCGGTTATGGCCAGCATCTCAGCATGGGCTGTCGAATCGGTGAGTTGCTCTGTCTGGTTGTGCCCGCGGGCTATTATTTTATTTTGACTCACCACCACCGCCCCTACCGGAACTTCTCCTGTATCATAAGCTTTGCGCGCTTCCTTCAAGG
>JAYVRH010000761.1:0-10190 GCA_043776495.1 Cyclobacteriaceae bacterium | reverse complement strand
TGGAAATTCCTCCTTGAATTCCTCCCGAGTGGTTTGTCTTGGTCCGGATTTTACCACCATCATTGACAAACTCATCGTTGTGTTGGGAACCATGAAGTTTAACTCCTTCAAACCCGCTGCCGTATTCAAAACCTTTCACCGCATTGATGCTCAGCATCGCTTTTCCAAGTTCAGCGTGAAGTTTATCAAAGACGGGTTCGCCCAAACCAGCGGGCGTATTTTTGATTACGCAGGTGACAATGCCACCAATGGTGTCCCGGCTTAAGCGCACCTGATCAATCAATGCGATCATTTTCTCAGCGGTAGCAGGATCGGGGCACCTGACAATGTTATCTTCCGTTTTGCTAAGATCGAGTTGGGTATAAGGAGGCGATTTGATCTCGCCTACTTGTGAAACAAACGCAAAAATATCCATGCCCCATTCATGCAGCAGTAGCTTAGCAATTGCACCGGCTGCGACTCGTGCCGCTGTTTCCCTGGCAGAACTTCTTCCACCACCCCGATGGTCGCGTATGCCATATTTCTCCTGATAAGTGTAATCAGCATGAGAGGGGCGAAATGTATTTTCAAGATGACTGTAATCTTTACTGCGTTGATCTTGGTTCTCTATGATAATGGCGATTGGAGCTCCCGTGGCTTTGCCTTCAAATACGCCTGATAGAATTTTGAATGTATCAGCTTCCTTTCGTTGCGTGGTGATCTTTGATTGACCCGGTCTTCTGCGGGTGAGTTCAACTTGAATAAACGCCTCATCAATATCCAACCCTGCAGGACAGCCGTCGATCACGACGCCAATCGCCGGCCCATGCGATTCGCCAAAGGTGCTTATTCTGAATATTGTTCCGTAAGAGTTGCTCATCACCGGTTGAGATTCACCCGTTTATCATTTGAGTCCTGTGAGCAAAGGTATTATTAACCTTGAAATTTAAGCCTTGGACCGTGAACTAAAAACCAAATAAACGGAAGCCCCGAGCGCCAGCAAGATGAATAGATTCATCCCGATTTTGATCCAGCTTGTATGAGAGGCTGCGCGAAGAGAATTATCGGTCGTGTCAATCCGGTCATAAAATGATCCGAAATCGGTGCTTTGAATGGCCTGGTTGCGCTGGCTTTCACCCTCCACATTGAGTACGACTTGTGACCGCAGCGTGTCATACTTCTTTTTCGATGGATTGAAGAACACCCATTGGAAATAATTCTCCAACTTAAATTGCCCTGGTTCTTTTGGGACCAGAAAATACCGGAATGATTTTGTACCGGCCACGCGACCGTTCTCTCGTGTAATGTTTTGGTGGATGTTGGGCTCGTAGAAGTCAAAATTGTTGTCCTTTGGTATCGCCGGCCTTTCTACGGACGAAATATTCCCTTCGCCCTGCACATTAAACTCGTAACCAACACTTTGCCCCGTCTTCAACTGGGTGGTTGATATCTTCTCGTCTAATTGATAACTGCCAACTGCGACAGAATTTTGCAGTGGGTGTGGTGGTAGTTCTTTGACGCTGACAACTTTGGTCTTCGAATTGAATGTTTTAAAATCCTCCTGCCGGTTCTGACCAAAGAAAGATGGATTTTTGGCGACTTTGAATTTGATCATCTCCAATCCTACACTGGGGAAGATAATGGGCTCAGTGTTGAGTGGATAAAATGCGGCCTGGTAAATCTTGTATTGCGTGTACCCTTTGCCATTTATGGAGATAGCCTCTCCTTCGATATTTTCGATATTGAAATTTTCTTCCCAACAGTTGCTGGGCTTCAGTTTTTTCAGGATTTCTGAAAGTTGCCGACCCAGTTCGTAAAATTGCATCGGGGCGCGGTTGTTGTCAGCAACAAGGAATGAAAGCGTTGCCGTAAGACCTTCACCTACATAAACTTCCTCCTTGCTGGTGGTGAGCGCAAGCAAAGCTTCCTCTTTCACGTCGACAAATTCCGTTTCAGTTCTTCCAAAGAAGTCACCGAATGGATCTCTTCCAAATGGGTCGCGCTGGGCCTGTGCCTGCATGGGAGGGCCTACTTTTATTTTCTTTCCTGATGAGAATATAATCTGTTCATTAATCTTCATTGAGAAAGGAGTAATGGTAAAAACCCCTTGCCGGGTAGATACATAGGTCATGATGACAGATTGGGAAGAACTGACCTGACCGTTTACGATGCTTGTTTGTGATTGCGTGCTGGTGCCGCGTTTACGAAGCCCATCGATCTCAGGAAAATTGTCATAGGATTTAAGTTGGCCATTAACGACAAGGACGGCAATGGTCCACGCCTGGTTTTCAGCGATTTCGTCCGGGCCAAGCTGGATTTGTATGTTTTGCGAGAGGCCGAGAATGCTTATCCACAAGCAGGAAACAAAAAAGATTGATTTTATGGCGTATTTCATCATTGCAAGCGCTGCGCAATCAGTTGCGGAGACAAATTTAATTTTTCTTTTAACTCAATAGTCGAATTATTACTTTCAACGTTATTATTCGCGTATCCAAAATCACCACGTACATTAATTTTGTTAGACCATGCTTAGTTACGCCAAAACTGTGCTCACGCGTGTGAGTTTTGACGCAAGACTCTTTGAGAAAGAGCTGCGGAAGGCGATCAAGATGTTGATCGCAGCTGAAGTACAAGAACTCAGGAGTTGGTGTTACGCCAATTTTGGGGACCATCGGGCGATCTTAAATCGCTGCTTTGTCGTGGCCTGAAAAAATGAGGATCTTTCTTCTCAGGGTCTGCTGTTTCGGAGACTCTGAGACTCGGCGAGGGTAGAGATCATTTGTCAGTAACAAATGAAATATTTCTTTTCAAACCTAAAAATTTAGTCCGCTTTACCGCAGAATTCTTGAAGATGCGATTGAAAACTGACTCTGTAATTTCAATCCAATCATTTGTCGTCATTGCCTCGACTTCAGGATGAGGTTGGAATCTCGGTTCCGCATGTGGTTTGGAGAATCGGTTCCAGGGGCACACATCCTGGCAGATATCACATCCAAAGATCCAGTTCTCGAATTTGCCTTTTACTTCCTGTGGGATTTCCTCTTTCAACTCGATCGGAAAGTAGGAAATGCATTTGCTGCCATCCACAACATAAGGTTCTGCGATGGCATTTGTAGGGCAAGCGTCCATACAAGCGGTGCAAGAACCACAATAATCTTTGATCGGGCCATCGACTTCAAGTTCGAGATCCAGAATTAATTCAGAAAGAAAAAAGAAACTTCCAATGGAGCGATTGAGTAGCAAGCTGTTTTTACCAACCCAACCCAATCCACTCTTGGCAGCCAGTGCCCGCTCCATCACTGGCGCCGAATCCACAAAGGCCCGGCCATTGATTTCACCCAGACTTTCCCTCAGACGATCGAGGAACTCTTTCAGCTTCTCTTTAATGACGAAATGATAGTCTTCACCATAAGCGTACTTGGCAATTTTTAAATCATTTTTTTCGGGAATGTCTTTTTTGGGATAGTAGTTATAGACCAAACTGACGACAGACTTTGCTCCTGAAACCAATAACCTCGGGTCCAGACGTTTATCAAAATGATTTTCCAAATAGTCCATCTTTCCATGATGGCCGCGCTTCAACCATTCTTCGAGGCGATGTGCTTCGTCTTTTAAGAATTCTGCTTTGGAGATGCCGCAATAAGTGAAACCCAGTTCGTGTGCAATGGACTTGATGAGGATCGTATTTTGGGTGATTGTACTCTTCATAACCCATCATCGACCTCAGTCAAAGAGGCCTGGTCCCCGGGAAACAGGCGGAGCGATCTTTAAATGTCTGTATGACAACTCGGTGGCTTCTCTTCCACGCGCTGTCCGTTTGATATATCCTTCCTGGATCAGAAAGGGTTCATACATTTCTTCAATCGTCTCAGCTTCTTCTCCGACAGCGGTAGCAATGGTAGTGAGGCCAACAGGACCACCCTTGAATTTTTCAATTATCGTGCTCAAAATTCGGTTGTCCATGTCGTCCAATCCATTTTCGTCTACGTCAAGGGCTTTTAACGCCATTTGCGCAATGGCCTTTGTGATATTGCCATCACCTTTGATCTGCGCAAAGTCGCGCGTGCGGCGGAGTAAATTGTTGGCAATGCGGGGTGTGCCGCGGCTACGCCTGGCTATTTCATAAGCAGCTTCGTGATGCAAAGGAGCGCCAAGGATGGTGGCTGACCGTTTTACAATTTTGGTGAGCAGTGTTGAATCATAATATTCCAGTCGTGCGTTGATGCCAAACCGCGCCCGAAGTGGCGAGGTGAGAAGACCGGCGCGGGTGGTAGCTCCAATTAGAGTGAATGGGCTCAAACTGATTTGTACCGAACGGGCATTGGGACCACTGTCGAGCATGATGTCAATCCGATAGTCCTCCATGGCGGAATAGAGATATTCTTCCACGATGGGGTTGAGTCGATGAATTTCATCAATGAATAGGACATCGTTTGGTTCTAGGTTGGTAAGCAGCCCGGCTAAATCTCCGGGCTTGTCGAGTACAGGTCCGGAGGTGACCTTAATGTTGCTTCCCAGTTCATTGGCGATGATAAACGATAATGTTGTTTTGCCAAGACCCGGAGGTCCGTGCAACAAAACATGGTCCAGGGCTTCTCCTCGCTGCTTAGCAGCCTCCACGAACACCTTCACATTGTCCACCACTTTCTGCTGGCCGGTAAAGTCGCTGAAGGTAAGTGGACGCAATGCCTTCTCCACTTCTTTCTCAGCGGAGTTGAGACTTGAATCGTCAGGCTTTAGATAATCTTCACGCATCGTATCGTTCTTCAAAGCTAAGGTACTTCGCACGCCATTCAAATTTTTTGGTAATGACCTTTTCGGATTAATTTCGCGCTCATGAATCCTCGAATCAAGAATGCCTTATTCACACTCTTCTTGCTGCTGGTGCTATGGCTGGTTTGGAAATATCGCGATCAGGCTCCCGAGCCGATCAAGCTAGAAGGTAAAACGATGGGCACCACTTACCATATTACTTACTTTGATCCAGTCAATCGGAATTTTCAAGCCTCTGTTGATTCGCTGCTCAAGGTCATCAATAAGTCGATCAATACGTATGACACAGCTTCAGAAATTTCCAGATTCAACCGAGCAGGTCGTTCCATACAGTTTGAGTTGCCGTACTTTCTTCCACCGCTAATGAAATCGCAGGAGGTGGTGAATGGGTCACATGGAGCATATGATCCCACTGTGATGCCGCTCGTAAATGCCTGGGGATTTGGCCCAAAAAAAATTGAACGACCTGATACGGCAGAAGTGCTTGCTGCCAGAGCTTTTGTGGGTTTTGAAAAAATTAGTTTTAATAACGATAGCGTTTGGAAGAATGACCCTCACGTACAACTTGATTTCAGCGCCATTGGTCAAGGCTATGGGGCAGACGTGATCGCGGATTTTTTCAAATCAAAGTTGATTGAAAATTTCTTTGTTGAACTCGGGGGTGAAGGAGTGGCTTGGGGAAAAAACCTGAAGGAAAGTAGACTTTGGGAGATAGGAATCCTTGATCCTAATTCTGATTATGTAGAACAGAAATTCAAAGCTTATGCTACATTGAAAAACAAAGCGTTTACGACCTCAGGCAATTATTTTAACTATAGGGAGGTAGACGGCAAAAAGTATTCTCACACCATTGATCCAATCAGTGGCTTTCCGGTGCAACATGAGTTGTTAAGCGCAACGGTTTTTGCTGCCGACTGCGCCACCGCGGATGCATGGGCGACGGCCTTTATGTCGATGGGACATGAGAAGGGGATAGAAATATTGCAGAATCACCCTGAACTGGACGTTTTTTTTATCTATTCATCTAAAGAAGGGTTAAAGACATTTGTTTCAGAGGGGATCAGGGCTGACCTTCGAATTCAGCCATAAAACACCATGTTCCTGCAATCGTTCAGACTATTCCAGCTCCATCAGATGCATTTTCAAATGCATTGCCGTATATTTGATGATTAGGCTCTTTCCAGATTTGGAAAATTTTGGAAAGCCTTACCATCAATGCTTGACCATGAGTAAAACAATCAAATTCGGAACGCGCCAACAGGAATTTTATACAACCCTCAGTCAGCGTGTGAATAATTATTTCAAATCCAAAAACCTGAGTAGGAATGCCAATGCGGAAATGGTAGTGAAAACTCTTTTCATGTTTGCGTTATTTTTTACCCCTTACATTTTATGCCTCTCTGGGGCTGTTACTGGTTTTTGGGGATATATGATCATGAGCGTTATTATGGGTCTTGGAGTAGCTGGCATCGGCCTATCCATCATGCATGATGCCAACCACGGAGCCTACTCCTCAATACCATGGGTCAATGATCTCATGGGCTACTCTCTCAACTTTGTAGGAGCAAATGCATTTAACTGGAAGATCCAACATAACGTGTTGCATCATACTTATACAAATATTTACGATGTGGATGAAGACATCAGCCCTCGCGGTGTGATCAGGATGTCTCCGGATTCGCCATGGAAACCAATTCATCGGTTTCAATACCTTTATGCCTGGTTTCTTTATGGCTTGATGACATTTGTGTGGATTATCGCCAAGGATTACTTTCGCCTTGCCCGGTATCAGCGAGACGGTCTAGTGAAAAAACAAAAAGCAAACATCGTTAAGGAATGGGCAATCCTTCTGGTTACAAAGATTACATATCTTACCTATATGGTTGCCATCCCTATCATGGTATTGCCCTTTGCGTGGTGGCAGGTACTAATAAGTTTTTTTGTGATGCATTATGTAGCAGGTTTTATTCTGGCCATTGTGTTCCAACCGGCCCATGTGGTAGAAGGCACTTCCTATCTCATGCCTGACGCTGATGGTAACATGGAAAATACCTGGGCCATACACCAGCTATATACCACTACGAATTTTGCCCACCGAAACAAGGTTTTATCGTGGTACGTAGGAGGTCTTAACTTTCAAGTTGAACATCACCTCTTCCCGAACGTGTGCCATGTTCACTACCGCCACTTGTCTGCCATTGTGAAGCAGACGGCGCAGGAGTTTGGACTGCCTTACAAAATGAAGGAAACATTTTGGGATGCGATTAAGGCGCATGGAAGACTTTTGAAAGAACTGGGCAGCCAGCAGTCTGTCCACACAATGGCCACAGCTTAATTTTTTTCAACTAGCGTCTTGTCAAGGAAAGAAGACCGAGAAACGAAACCAATTTTCTCTTTCACTATCTTTAATTCATGATTCGCCTTTTCCGGCGGCTTAGATCAGTAGCCACCCACAAAGTTTTTGATTTGCCGGTCCTTGTACTGATGCCTCACAGTAGCTGCAACTGCAGGTGTGTGATGTGCGATATCTGGAAAGCCAACAGCGAGAAAAATGAGATCAGTGTTCATGATTTGGAAAAGCACATCCAGTCATTTAAAAAATTGGGTCTTAAACGTGTAGCCCTTTCCGGGGGTGAAGCCCTGCTGCATTCAAATCTTTGGAAGTTTTGTGAATTGCTGCATGGTATTGGAGTAAAGATCAGTTTGTTGTCAACAGGCATAACACTTAAACATCATGCGAGAGAGGTTGTCAAACATTGCGATGATGTGATCGTATCGCTTGATGGGAGCCAGGAGACCCACAATAGAATCCGGAATATTCCTTCCGCATTCGAGAGATTGGAGGAAGGGATCATTGCCTTGAAGAACCTTGACCCCGGTTTTCGTGTCACCGCCCGAACGGTACTGCAGAAAAAAAATTTCAGAGAATTTTTATTGATAATAAAAACGGCCAAAGACCTTGGTCTAGATCAGATATCTTTTCTGGGCGCAGACATTTCATCAGAGGCCTTCAACCGGCCCAATCCGTGGAAGGAAGAGCGAATTTCAGAAGTGGCGCTGGATTCAAATGAAGCAGATGAATTGAAGCTAGTCATTCAAAAATCATTTAATGACTTTCGTTCGGAGTATAACAGCCGTTTCATCGCTGAAAGTAGAAGCAAAATCACCGACATTTACAGATATTATAAGGCCATTTCAGGACATGGTCCTTACCCAAAGAAAAAATGCAATGCGCCTTGGGTGTCGGCGGTAATTGAATCAAATGGCGATGTATTGCCCTGTTTTTTTCATAAGGCATATGGAAACATCCACCGCGGTACCTTTGATGGAATCGTCAATTCTAAAGCGGCAATCTTATTTCGAAAAAATTTAGACGTCGCTGCGCACCCTACTTGCCAGCGCTGTGTGTGCTCATTGCATGTGGGGCCTACCCAAGAAGTTTGATCTGATAAATATAGTTTCGTCCATCCGTCCAAACGTAGCGTTCCTCGCGAAGGAAGAACTCAAAATGATACTGCGCGGCGATTTTGAAAATGGCTTGTAGGTCGCACACATCTGAAAGGATCATAATCACCTGGGAAGTACTGGCGACATGAGCAGGAAGGTATTTGAATAATTCAGTAAAATATTCGTGGTGCTCCCCGCAATACCAGGCATGATCCTGTTCTTTCACAGGAGATCGCGCATAGTAAGGTGGATTGATAAAGATCCAGTCGAAGATACGACCCTGTAGGTTCCTGAACAGATCGGAGTGTATCACAGTGATGGACACTTGATTTGTGATTGAATTGGCCCGAATGTTTTCTATTGCCGCGAGGCTGATATCGGTGGCCGTCACGATCGCGCCCATTTTTGCTGACTGTATTGAAATAAGTCCAGTGCCTGCGCCAAGTTCCAAAACAGTTGTGCCCTTCAAGGGCTGAGCCGCAGCAAAGTGCAAGAGCATTTTCGTGCTGGAAAAGAAACCCGGATGAAACACCCCCGGGTTTACCTCTACGGTCAGATTTTGATACCGATAGGTTCGCTTTTTGGAGAGGTACCAGTCTACGAGGCGTGGCATTGGAAGTAGAAACTTTCGCAGGAATCTATTCATCACTCTGCGTAAAATCCTTCAATTTCTGGTTGACGATAGTGCAACCAGAATTTTTGCAATGCTTTTAACTCGTATGGGAAACGAAAGATATTATTGCGATACCGGATTAGGCTCATGCTGCGCATCACCTTTTTTTGAACCGGTGTGATTTTAAAATCTGACACGGTAGGATACTGAGCATTGAGTACCGTTTCAAAACCCAGGATCTTGTCAACCATTTCAGGGGTGAGCCACGGTGTCAGGGGATTTTTTCGGAGATCAAAATTTTGCCAGGCAGGACTTAGCCAATCTTCCAATTCTTGCGGAAACTTGAATCCGGTCTTTTTTACAGCTTCATACATCTCTGATCCTTCAGTGGCAACAGGACTGTATACATAGATAATGATCTCTGTTGCTGGATTGATTTCTTTAATTTCTTTGATGAATGCAATGTCTTGATCAATTTGCCTCATTACTTTTTCTGGTGTTTCTCCTGGAAACCCAAGTACGAATGAGTATTCGGGTATGATGTCAAATGTTTTCATGCGTGCAGCGAAACGCCTCATTTGAGCAATCGATTGGGTGCCTCCCTTATCCATCTTTTTCAGTAAATCATCGTTGCTTGTTTCAGCACCAAAGAAAACCATACGGCATCCGGATTCCCGCATCAGGGCAAGGGTGGCATCCTTGTATTTATCTACCGTGTCAATGCGGCCTTCTCCCCACCAGGATATTTTTTCGGGTTTCACCAGGGCTGAAAACTCAATCACCCGCTTTTCGCTTACAAAAAAATTGTTGTCGTGAAATTCAACGGCATCGGCACCATAACGCTCGATCAGGTACTTGATGTCTCTGTATACAAGGGAGGCAGATTTTCCTTTCCATCGCGCATTATAAATTGGCACTACGGCGCAAAATGAACAAGTGAATGGGCAACCCATGCTGGAGTGGTAGGCTGCAGTCTTCGCGCCCAGAAAGGTTTTGCCCAGATAGCGCGGAATGGGATAAAATTCATTTAGGCGATCATAAGGGAGCTGCGGCAAATGATCCTGATCGACCAAGGAGGCTTGTGGAGTCTTAAATACTTTGTCTGATTTTTTGAAGATCAGATTTTGAATTGTTTCAACAGTCACTTTCTGCTCAAGGGCTTCCAGTAACTTTGGAAATGTTTCATCGCCGGGTCCATTCACAATAAAATCAACCCATCCGGAATTAAGAATTGTCGCATATTGATTAGAAGCAAAATATCCTCCCCAGACAATAATGACATGAGGAAATTCTTTCCGGATCCGCTTGGTAAAGGGGATGGCTTGTTTGAGCTGAGGCCCAGGCATGACGGTGCATCCAAAAACATTGAATTTTCCCT